>JAKUOE010000014.1 GCA_022449845.1 Candidatus Thalassarchaeum sp. | reverse complement strand
GTGAAAACGAAAATGTAGACAGTGGTGGTGGCTGTCGAAATTTCATTGCTTCCACATGAAATCGTGAACGTACCGTTGAATGATGAGGCAACCGACGGGAGGGGGGCTGAGGCGATATCGCCCGAGATAGCCACAGGAATATCGTGGTCTAAATCGTCAACCCAGAGACCCGTGCACGTGTTCAGCGATGAGTGGATGATTTTCGCTCTGGCGATAGGGGCATCTCCACCTTCCACATACAATACGGAAGGGTATGCAGAAATGGCCACTGGTTCTTCGGGAGGGGCAAGAACTGTGACCAAGATGGTCTCAATATCTTGCAACCCATCTGCAGTCGTTCCAGTAATCACAATTAGATGGGTGCCTGAGGGGAAAATCCCCATGTCAATTCGAAAATTATTTTCCGAGGTGTGAATAGCTTGAATGGAGGTTTCACCGTTGGCCGTGGAACCGATGATCTTTACAGATGTACCAATGTTATCTCTAATGTGAACGTAACCGGTGATAACCACTGGTTGATCATAGACAAAGGGCTCTGATGAATCCACAATGATTGATGGTGGGGTGGAGGTATCCACTACACTTTGTCCCTCGTCAGCATCAAGCATTCCGAGGCACCCAGAAGACAACATGAGTGCGGTGAGAATGACCGCATGACAAAACCGTCCCATCGCACCGAGCGAATCGGGTTGAGGACATCAATTGTCCGACAACTCGCTGCGCCCTGATTGAGTGGGCATGTCAGGGACGTTGCAGGCGCTACCGTCATGATTCATAATCAGAGGTTTCACGAAGAGTAGGGGGCCATCGTTCTCTCTTTCTATACGGATTAAGAGTTCCCAATGCGTTGCAAACAACGGGTGATATTCACTTCCTGGCCAGTCACCATCAGGCATAGGGAGAGAAAAATTACCCCCCTCTAATGAAATGGAGGTTGCCCCTCCACGTCTTTGTACAGGTAAAGGGGAAAGAAAGAGGCGTTTGGTATCGGGCCCCTCCAATGGAGTTGATTCACCAAAACCCGTACCCAATTCTGATATCGCATACTGTCGAATTGACAAGGGGGTGGAGATTCCAGGAGGGTTCTGTTGGCCTTCACGTCGCCCAAGTGCGTGTAATAGCATGGGGCGTCGCGGATTCAACATCCCAACTTGGATACGGGCCTCCGCAGAAATCCAATCTTTTCGAATCTCGGGGAAATCAATGGTAGTAGAAATCTGTTTGAGTGTGCAGTCATCATCGTGAATGTCCATGACCGGAGGAGTCGGTAAATTGGTCCGGAATTTTCGGGTTCGCCTGAAATCCCAGATGCTCGCAGTTAATCGCATCATGATTGGGATGAAAAAGATGGGGAGGAAAATAAGCAATAAGACAGGGTAGTCGAGGAGACCAAGGCGAACACTGCCTGCAAAAGAGCCGTCTACCCAACCCGAATTGACAAGGGCGGGTTCGAATGCATGAATCGCCAACGATGCGATGATACCGAGGACAGCGAATGGAATGAGGCGGCGGGAATCTCGATGTAACTTGCTGGGGGTGATGAACCAACCTCTACGCTCGCGTTCAACGCGCCCCGGGATTCGTTCGGTGAGTGTGACCCAATCGCGACATTCTGAAAGTCCACTGGACATTCGGATAATGCGGCGATGGATGTGGAAGCCAGACTCGGAACCAACTTGTACAGAACAAGGGGTAATTGTTTCATCCGTGAGGCGGAAATATTCTCGAGCGATGGGTAATTCTGACGCGATGACAGTGTCCGGGTCGAAAGGTGGCCAACGCAGTTGAATCTCAACAGCACGACCTGAATCTGGAATGGGCATTCTATCACCTCAGCCAGTCAGTAATGCCCAAGTCGCACGTACCGCCATTCGACGGAATTCGGGGATATCCTTGAGCAGTCGAATGCCGAGAGGTACGGGTTTTTCGATATCGCCGACTTCATTAATCAGGGCGACGACATTTTCACGAGCGAAGATTTCGAACGTTGATTCAAGTTCATCATCATCGCATGAAGAGACGAACAAATCGCGTAATATTCTGGCTCTTTCCTGATCCTTGCGGACCTTTTCCATGGGCTTGCAGATTCGTTTGAGGTTGGATTCACTCAGATTATCGGATAGAACAGCCTTGACAAGTCGAGGTGCAAGATTGTGCACTTGTTCAAAACCAGGACCAATGCCGCCTCCAGTTGTTGGCTTACATAGGCCAGCTGCGTCACCAAATAACACCACACGTTCCTTGTAGATTCGTTTGAGTAGGCCGCAGGCCAATGGGCCACAAAATCGGGCAGTTTCATGGATATTAGCAAATCGATCGCGCCAGAGTGGATGAGTCAATAGGGCATCATAGAGCATTTCACATGAGCGGCCGCCCAAGCGCTCCGGATGTGCCCAAACACCGATTCGATGAGTTTCTCCATTGGGAATCGCCCAAGCGAAGAGGCCGGGGGCGACCTCTTCTCCCGAGAACATCTCGAGTCGTCCCGGAACGCCTTCGTAACCCGTGACTTCGGCTTGAAATCCAATCATGAACTCCTTGGGGCGCCCAAATCGGAAGTGTCGACGAGTCCAAGAATGAACACCATCAGCACCACACAGGAGTTTGGTTCGTAATTTGTGGATCTGTCCTTCTCGATTCACAGTGACCGTGACACCGCCCTCATCGACAACAGCATCTGTCAGTGTCGACTCGAGCCAAAGGGTCGCGCCTGCTGCAATCGCTTGACGGACACATCCCTCGTCGAACAATTTCCGGCATACAACATGTGTTCGGATGATTGAAGGTTGGCCTATTTCGACTGGGCGGCCCCTGGGGCTGTGGATTCTCGCACCCCAAACATCGCTCAGTATGGTGTTGTGTAAATCGACACGATTCATGGCTGAGGGAGTCACAAGTCCCGCGCACTGGAAGGGTTTCCCGATCTCTCGATGTTCCTCAAGCATCAGGACATGCAATCCCTCTTCGGTGAGAACACGACCAAGGTAACCACCGACTGGCCCCGCTCCGACGATGATAGCGTCGTAATCGGAGGCAGGCATGTCATCAAGGCGTAGGATGTGACCTATCAGGATTCGCCCCTCAGAATCAAGACTTCTTCGATTTCTGCTTCTTTCCAGAGCCTGCCGTACGCTTTTTGAGTTCTGTGATTAACTTGCTAGCAGTCCCATCCCTACCACCTTGTAGGTCACCATATCCACTTGCATCAACCAAGGCGCAGGCTGTTGATTCATCCAATTCTGCCTTGTCAACAAGTTTCTGAATCCAATTCAGCTGCTTCTCAGAAGGTGGACGGGGTAAATCCTTGACTTTTTTTTGGAGAATTTCAATCAACTGACTCGCCGTACCTTTTCGGCCACCTGTCAACTCACCGAATTCAGTCAAATCAACCAGTTCGGAGGCCTCCGCCTCAGAGAGTTGCGCACTCTCAGCCATGGATTGAATCCAACTGATCTGCTTTTCACTCGCAGGCTGAGTTTCTACAGGATGGGCCGTCATTATCGCATCGATAACATCGCGCATTTCGGAACCAGTCATATTTTCTGGAACTTGGCCAGATGTGAATTTTGCAATCTCATCCTCCTGCAGATTTTGTGTAATCTGAGTAAAATATGCGAGTTGTTTGGGAGTTGGAGAGAGTTTCTTCTTATCCAATGCCTCTAGATGTAATGCTTGGAAATGCGCAGAAAACGTATGCCATGATTCGGGAGCAGATGAATTGCCCAATTCAATCTCATCAAGATTGGCTTCCATTTCAGAAGTGAACCCTGTCCCAAACAGATGGCCATCAATTCCGTACGTACTGCGATCATAATACGGTGCAACCTCAAGCCAGAGTGTGCGACCAGCATCTGAAGGCATTAGAGAGCCTTTCTCATCGACAACGTACTGACGACTCAACAACTTGGCGTGTAGCGGGCCGTAGGGTTGGTCTCATCTTCGCGCAGACAAGGGTGCTCCTCACCCTCATCGACATCGTCGAGTGAGAGTGCTGTCCCTGGTTGGGCATCAAACGAAGGCGGGCTTGTGGCCGGTTCTTTGCGAATTCCCTCGAATGCAGCTTCCCAACCACGGTGAATACGCCATGATGCGGTACTGGCAAATGGTCGTGAGAAACCCTTGGCATCCGCGGTCATCGAGTACCGCTCATATCGACTCGGACTCATCTGACTGCCTGCGAACCGTGCCCATACCAAACGATACAGGCGGGCTTGCTCGGCGCTCAATCCGTCTGGAGAGGCGGCTTGCGGTCGTGTTGGACGAATGGCTTCGTGGGCATCTTGAACATTGGAGCCACTGCGAGCGTCGGAACCAAGAACACCCTTTCCAATGTGGTCTTCACCCCATGTTTCACGAATATGGGCCTTAATCTGCTCTCTGGCACCGGCATTGGTTCGGGTCGAATCCGTTCGAATGTATGTGATGTGACCGGCGTTATACAACTCCCCGGCGACCTTCATCGTTCTTCGAGGTGGCCAATTCATATCTGAGCCAGCCTTCATCAACAGCGTATCCGTTGTGAAAGGGGGCTTTGGATTGCTTTGGAACTGCCCGGGCTCCACCGTTGCGAGTGTTAGGCCATCTGCGGCAGCAGTAAATGCCGTATTGGCGAGATCCGAATCGTTCGTGCGATCTGCATGGAATTTGCCCTTGTCATCCACCCAAGCCTCGGAATCGTCCTTGTCGTGGAATCGAGCACTCCAGCGTAGATCTCCGGCATCAGCATGAACTGAAAAATACGGTTGTGGAACGAAGGCTTCGCGTTCAAGTTCCTTGTCGACGATGAAGCCCAGAGTGGGTGTTTGTACACGCCCCATTGCCGGAAGAGACCATGAGCGGCTGAACTTGGATGCACGAAAACCGACCAATCGATCCATGAATCTGCGAACCTTTGCAGCAGATACTAGATTCTGGTTCACCTGGCCTCGGGCCGCGATGGAAGCGTTCACGGCATCTTTCGTGATTTCATTGAATGTTACACGCCACACACTGTTGAATCCGTTGGCAGTGAAAATCTCAACCAATCGCCAAGCAATGAATTCACCTTCCCGATCTGGGTCGGTTGCGATGTAGACGTTCTGGACATTTGAACCCGTGGCCCTCTCGAGAAGTTTGCCGATGGTACGTTCTGAATTGTCAGTCCATTCCCACGGTGGTTGAGGTAGAGTGTCGGGTGTTGAAGCCCACATTGCCTTACGGCCATCCTTGGTTTCTCGGCTCGTCGGAAGGTCCTGAACGTGACCATTGCATGCGGCAACAATCCAGCCCTTGCCGAGATACTTCTGAATCGTCTTCGATTTGGCGCCTGATTCGACAATTAGCATGTCCATAATTTTCCCATCCGGTCGACGGCCGACACAGGACCCCCAATAAACGCTGCTGTGGATTGTAACGGGCTGTATTTCTCTGGGGTTACTACGTAACCCCTCAGTTCACGCGCGTACGCGCGCGCGAAGCCGTTTCGTCCCAAACTCCCTCGGAACCGGGGCCACCACAACCGACGCATCCGGGGTAGCCAGCCCTCATCAAATCGTGAATTTGTACCGACCATCTTAGCCACAATGAATGAAGAGTTTCAGAGGTGGTGGGAATCCAGCAAATTGTGGTTGAAGGTTCTTCACCTCCAATCAAAGAGAGACCTTCGACTTCGATTCGATCTGAGGGGCCAATCGATACAGTTGGCTCACGAATCAATGAAGGGATTCCATCGCTGATAGCGAGACTCAACTGTAGGGCTTCGTCGAACAAATTCTCAGGGACGATTAGAGAGGTTCCGTCTGTCCGAAGTAGACGACGAGCTGCTTCGGCGATGCACGGCGTCTTCGCGTCCATATGGGTGCGAGGAGAGGGAACGCTTGAAGAATGCCGCCCCGACCGCATATCCTGAATGGGGCTGTTGTGGAGGGTTTTCGTTCGGCCGATGATGGCCGTTTTACCACTGAGTTCCGAGTCAATGCATTCGATTGTGATGAAGAAAACTCGCATCCGTTCCAACTACATCCCTGGATATCGAAGACTGTTGAGATTGTTGTTTGGCTCACCTTCGGTAGAAACTGAGGCGTTTGGAATCCATTTCGATAACCCTGTCGGCCTAGCTGCTGGAATGGACAAGAAAGGGGAGAATGTTCCAAATTGGGAGTATCTAGGCTTTGGTTGGATTGAAATCGGGGGAATTACCTTACACCCTCAGGAGGGGAATCCGAAACCTCGAATGTTCCGTAGCACAAAACACAACGCGCTCATCAATCGGATGGGTTTCAACAATCCGGGCTCCGAAGCGATGGTTGAGAGTTTGTCAAAACAAAAGGCAAAGCTGTGGGCCTCCGTTCCTGTTGGGATAAATCTTGGAAAGAGCAAAATTACTCCAAATGAGCAGGCTGAGGAGGAGTATGCGGGTACACTTGAACGCCTGTGGGAATTTGCTGATCTTTTTGTTGTCAATGTCTCAAGCCCAAATACACCCAATCTTCGCGAACTACAGGCAGGTTCTGAATTGGACCGCATCCTCACAGCATGCAATGCTGTCAATTCACGCTTGGCTGATGCTGCTAGCACCAACCCAAAACCCATCCTCGTGAAGGTCTCGCCCGATTTGGAGGATAATCAATTGAAGGCAGTCGCAGATACGGCAATTGCCCAAGGATGCACGGGTATTGTAGCGACGAACACGACAACATCGCGGCCAGCAGAAGATAAGGTGATGAATGAGGCTGGTGGTTTGTCAGGAAAACCTCTACGAACACGCTCTACTGAAGTGATTCGCCTGCTGTATGCCCATACCAATGGTACGTTACCCATTGTGGGGGTTGGCGGTATTTCTGATGTCGAAAGTGCGTGGGAAAAAATTGGCGCGGGTGCAAGCCTATTGCAACTGTACAGTGCGCTGGTGTTTGAAGGACCAGGTGTCAACAAGGCCATCAACAAAGGTCTAAATCGTAAACTCAAGGAACATGGATTCAACAGCCTCGCCGAGGCTGTAGGACATGCACACCGGAGTTGATTGAATGGAACGTAGGGTTCGCATTCTCGTCACCCTCGGGATGATTGTTGCACTGGCCGGACTCATGCTCATCAGTGTCTAGCCCGAAGTCGATCTCTCTGTGGACCAATTGATGGAATCACGAGAAACATACGAGGGCGATACGTTACGTTTGCATGTTTCAGTTCAGACTATGGACATGAGCAACAATACACTCATCCTTCAGGGTGTCAGTGAAACCATCAAAATCGATTTCAGTGGAACATCCTTGCCATCTGGTGTGGACGAAAACAAAACCATCTCAGTACGCGGTGAACTGACCGGGAATGGAGGGGATTGGACCATGCATGCATACGAAATCAAAACCGGTTGCCCCTCAAAATACGAGGCTGAAGCCTGACCGTTGGTTTGATATGGGCCCGCATTGGCCCTAATGTTGGGCTAGGAGGGGGGTTGGCGTCCCCTATATCGCAAATCGCAACATGGCGGTCCGAACGCCCGGAGGCGGCAAAACCGAGCATCGTAGGACGCATCTGTGGACGTTGATGCCTCGCCTTCATGAGATCGTGGTTTTGGAGAACTGTATTCGGAAGAAAATAGAAATTCAATCATCGGGGGATCAGGTCAGGCCAGGAATGGAGCAGCCCTACCCGAAGCCAATGATGCCGTGGAGATCCGGGGTGGAGGAGACGGGTGCATTCTCCTGCGGTGAAACGGATGTCCACTCTGGGAATGCCCACCCATTCAGTAATTGGAACTCGGACGATTCCACTACATGTTGGATTCGTGATGAGGAGAATGGGTCGGCCCTGAACGGATTCAGAAAAATGCCTAATCACGTAGTGATTAAACGCTATGAAGACCTCGGTTGCTCATGCGCGGGAAGGCACTAACTCTTGCTTTACTTCTGTTTGCATCTGCTTTGGCAGGTTGCATCAGAGAAGATACTGAGGGACCCATAGACAGAACCGGCGATGATCTCGATCTGGATGATGTAGCAGATATCATCGATGATTTGGAAAGTTGTGAAGATGCTGGAGGTACATGGATAGAAGTTCAGAACCGACCGATTGACGGATTCTGTGACATGGGTGAGGATGAAGATGACCGCGAAGATGAGCGGGAAATCACGCAGGAAGACTGTGAACGCAGAAATGGAACATGGATAGAAACTCCTGACCGACCGGTTGACGGAGACTGCAACTTCGGTGAAGATGATGATAGAGGGGATGAGCAGGAAATCACGCAGGAAGACTGTGAAGAGCGCGGTGGAAACTGGACAGAGGCGCCTGATCGCGAAGGTGTATTCTACTGTGACTTTGGCGAGGATGACCGGGAAGACCGGGAAATCACACAGGAAGACTGCGAACGCAGAAATGGGACCTGGGCCGAAGCTCCTGACCGTGAAGGTGAGTTCTACTGCGACTTTGATGGAAATGATGGTAACAATACATCCAATTCATTTCCGGTCATCACCATTGTGGGTGACGCAGAATTGCAATTAAATGCGTCAGAAACTGAAGAATACGTGGACGTTGGGGCAACATGCCTGGATGAAGAAGATGGGGATTTGTCGAATGTGACCACAGTCAGTGGTCAAGTGGTTGATATGGACAATCCGGGCACTTACGAGATTATTTACGGCTGTGAAGATAGTGATGGGAACGCTGTACAAATGAGTCGATGGGTCACAATATTGGAAGTTGATTCTGACGGTGATGGTGTTGCCGATGATGATGATGCATTCCCGAACGATGCCAACGAGACAATGGATTCCGATGGTGACGGCGTCGGTGACAATGCGGACCAATGTGATGACACTGAAGCCGGGGTGACAGTCGGTGATGATGGATGTGTAGACAATGAAGCACATGAACACTTCATCGACATCTCAGGAATGGCATTCAGCGAAAGCACAATCACGATTTCGATTGGAGATATAATCACATGGACAAATCAGGACAGTGCGCCGCATTCAGCGACCGCAGACAATGGCGAATTTGACTCAGGGGCATTGAACAATGGAGAGTCGTTCACATTCATCTTCAATACTGTAGGAACCTACACCTACCATTGTTCCATACACAACGGAATGACGGCGACAATCATTGTTGAGTAAATGAGTGAAAATTATGCCGATGGAAAAATCAGCTGAATGGCTGGTACTTGGGCTAGTTGTTTTGGCCACACTTTCAATCGGTTTTGAGGGCGATACTGAGGTTGATGATGACTTGGAAGTCACTCAAATTTCAGGAGATGTCACACTTTCCACTCGGGCCTCGATGAACGCATTGGGATTGGATGATTACGAACGCGGCGCGAAGGCGACGGTGGACATGCAGGTCCAAGGCGTCGTCAGTTCAGATTGTGCAAATTGCACGGGTATCTCAATTCAGGGTGATGTGACGGTTACAGAATTAGAAGGTGGACCCGGTGGGATGGGGCGTGTGGAGGCGCAACTCAGCGTCCTGCATCTGCGTGAGCATCTGGGCGACGGATTGATTGAACGGGAATGGTTGACCTTCGACTGGGATGCAGGTAGTCTCTCCACACAATGGGACATCATGATTGTGCACGACCCACCGATGTGGCAGCCTGAAGACCGATTCAATGCCGGATTCTCAGAAGGAGAGAGCCGAACCGGGCCGTGGATTCTAATCGAAGTGCTGCTTGACGAATCAAGACATGCACAAGGATGTCTGCCGGGCACTTTCACCTGCCATTCGGGTTCGCAATCAGACATTGATCTCACATCCGTACTTGAGCCTGTGAAACCAGCAGTAGAAATTGCACACCACGAACCTTGGATTCTAATGGATAATGTGTCCAGTACAAATCAAACACCATCGAATACGGAACAGATTCGTGAATTGCTCGAACTTGAAGGGGAGACATCCGAACTACATGGTTGGTGTGTTGGTGAGAATCAAGTGATATCCTCGGCGCAAGCGTGGTCGGTAGTGAGTTCCGGTTCAACAGCGTTCGCACCCATGAGCATCTACCTCGAAGCATTGGCTTTACCGAGCACGTCATTCACACCTGTGCCGGGGACTTGGACCGAGGTGGATTTGTCCGAGAGAGGGTGTGCATCTCTGGTCGATGAGAATGGAGATTTGCGGCTTGCAATTTCAATCTCTGAAAACTAATTCAATTCTATCGTAGATAGAATCTAGAGCAAACTATGAAATACGGTCGCAAGCGCATGCGAACGCCATGAAGCGCACTGCTGTACTGATGATTGCCCTGCTAGCCTGCATGAGCATGTCACCGATGATTGCTGGGATTCCAGCACCCAATGACAACCAAGGGAATGAAGAAACGTTGAGTATTGATGGCACCGTCATCACCAAACTGGCGAGTGTAGGAGGGGATGTCGAATTACAAGCCCTCACTCGAGGTCACACAAGTGAGACGATTGTCACCGCTGATATCATGCGAATGGACATCGATCCAATGGATTTGCTCGGAGAATTTGGAAATCCATCCTCGACTGTGGGGGATTTGGTTGGAACTGTGGTTCTGACAAAGACCGGGGTACACGAGGATGATGCAAATACGGCCATCTGGGACGGAATTTTCACCTTGCCTGTCGGCGAAGTCGGCGGCGTATATGTGGCTGAATTCACGGCAGAACACGGCACAATGCAAGCCACTGATAATCCAACACAATTGCAAGAACTCTTCCGATATGAAATCGAAACCGTCTTGCAGGCAATCGATGATGCATGGGATACTGCAAATCCAACTGCAGAAATCCAAGGTGAGTTCGATGTCCTCGAGATGCAGGTTCTTTCCAATGGTGGTTTCTCAGCGTTCGTGGATGCTGCAACTGAAGGCAGTGGCCCAGGGAGTTGGCAAGCCATGTTGGATGCAGCAGATGGATACGACTTGTCGGAAGGAGCCACATTCCTTGAATTCCTGATGGAGTTCCTCGATTCAGAGGATGTCGATGCCGCACTTGCAATGGTGTCCGGACTGATGACTTACCTCAACGAATTCCCGCTACCTCGAACGATGAATGACTTCGATGAGATGGCGGACTACATGATGACCTTCGATCCGATTGAGAATTTCACTCGATTTGAAGGAACAGACCAATTTGAAGATGCGTACAACGCCATGCTCGGCAGTGATGAGTGGACGGCGTTGAAAGGTGCACTCGATGATTTGGCGAACAATACAAAGCAATTTGAGGCTGCACAGACACTGATGCACAATCTAGCACTTCTCGCAGTCTCAGTCCACCCTGAAGCGATTATCGCAGGTATCGAAGCCTATCTTGAACCATTGATGAACGAAGATATTGACAACATGACGCCGATGCAGAAGCTCGTTGTTGGATTTGTGATTCAGGACATTGAGGCTGTAGATACCGATGGCGATGAAATGCCGGATGAGTTCATTTGGGAATATGAGCAACTCATGGAGACGCCTGAAGGGCAAGCATGGAAGACCAACATGGAATCCAGTGATTCGTGGGTCAACGATGCATTCGATGATTTCAATTCTCTACCTGAGGATTGTTTTGAACACCTCATGAATTCGTTTGAAGACCCAGCCTGGGAATCGGCAGGTCAAGCGCTGGGCCACTTCGGTTCATGGATGGCCAACGCCTCGGGCGGTGAGCGTGAAAGCGAATGGTATCCCGAAGAGGCTGAGGAAGAGGGCGAACCAACGGGGTCCACAGTCATCATCTTTGAGGAATTGTACGATGTCGAGACGACGGAGTACAACCCTCACGTGCTCGACCTCGGCATCAACATGCGATTTGAGGGGCCGGACGATGATGAAAAATATCCAGAATCATTTACGATGACAATGACCGATTCCTCGGGAATTAACGTCGAATCCACTGTGTTGACCCAGAGAGATAACGATCGTCACACATACGTCGGTCGTTTGACAGCTGATTCAATCTCCGATACTGTTTGGTCATTCAACCAACCGATGGAGAACTACGCCTATGCAGACGAAGTCTCATGGGCGAAAATCTATGTGGAGCCACTTCGACCAAGCATGCTTGAAGCACTGATTTACGAGGGCGTTGATGAGACATTCATCGGTTCCGCCCTTGGTGTCCTAGTGGACCAAGATGAAACCATGTCGGTTGATTCACCATACACTGTGAGTGCACTGTCTTACGATGCCTATGGTCCAGTGAGTGGTGCAGAGGTGGATATTGCAATCCTGCGTGTATCGCCACAGAAGGCAATGGAGGCCATTGAGACACTATCGCCAGAAGGGGATGTGGACATTACAAGCGGTTCCTCGAACATCGTTGCCCAATACACTGGTGAAGACCTCGATGGGAATGTCAATGGTATCATAGCAGAATTCAGCGGCAAGGATGACAGAGAGGGTCACGAACACCCTCAAGCCGTACAAAATGGACAAAATGGTGCCGCAACAGGTACGGATTGGGAAGATATCCAACGATCGGGTTTGGGGAACACATGGGGCGCAAGCCACAGTGACGCCCTACCTGAAGATGGTGGAGTGGCTGACGTGATTACAACTGGGACGACTGAATCGGGCCTAGAGTTCGAAATCATGCAACAGATACCTCTGCCCGGTACAGCAGGATGCGCTCGAACAGAAGGCAGTGGGGGTGGGGATTATGCCAGCATCGGATGGAAATATGAGAATTTCAGATTCTGGGATGATGAAAATGAAGAGGAAGTGTACTACGACAAACCTGACCTCGACACACTATCGATTAACTGGGGCGATGGAACTTCCTATGATTACACCTACGGAGAGAGCGGTGATTATCGCGAAGATGGATGGGAAGGTCATTCCTACCAGAATTATGGCGACTATACCATCGAAATCTCATACACACCTGTCGCTGGATACAGTGCGGTTTACCATTCAATGAACTATGTCTATTCTGATGAAGAGTCAGGATTCCGAGTCCACGATGGTGACGAATCCTACGTCACGGGTTGGACAGATGTCGGATGGTGTGATCTGAACAATGACAACTCGGCCATGCCGAATCCAGAAATCATTGATGCATTCATTACCGGTGGACCATTTGAGGTCATGGACGAACAGATTTTGACCTCTGATGAAGATGGTATGGTGACGATGACGGTCACGCCCTCATTGCCGGGTGCATACATCAGTGTGGTTCAGACAAAGTATGACCGAGAGGGCGTTGAAATGACGGGGCTCGGCCTCAATGTAGGGGCAGCCACTGAAGCATCTATTGCACTTTCAGGAATCACTGAACAGACCACATTTGCTGGAATTCCTGTGTATGTTGCCACTCCATCTTCGAGTGGACAGGCGACGATCGAAGTCACAACGAATGGAATGGGAGATGAGGATTATACAGCCATGCTGATGATGATGCCAATGCCTCTAGGGATTGCATTCCCAGACATCGAAGAGGACGCATGGGGCGAACCTCAAGAATATGAATTGGAGTTCCAGAACGGGGCCACGTCCCAGACTCAAGGTGTGTACATTGAGGCGCCATTGACACTGGTGGCCAGCCTCATCATGGAAGAGGGAGCACTCTGGCCAACTGCGATTCACTTTGGACTGATTCTGAATGACCCGGGAACCCTCGAGTTTGACGGCTCACTTGGACCGGGGCAGACCACCAACATCGCCCTAGATGCAGATGATGGGGTCGCATCGCGGATCCTCGCGGTAGCCACACCCAAGGTCGGACTCGATCCCGCATCCATCGATCTCTCAGCATTCACTGAACTGGCGTACGGGACTGTGCTGCGAGATGAAGTCCTGGGCTGGGTCAACACTGAAACACAACTCGAAGCCACCTGCGAGGAAGCGAACATTTGGTTTGAAGAAAGTTGGAACGAGATGGGTCAAATTGAAAGCAATATCAAAATGGAGTTGAGATCTGATTCGAATGAGTACGTACATACAAGCCCGTATTCACCAAATGCAGTACTCACTGATGAGGCTGGAAATACGGTCCAACCGGTACAAGATTGGGACAAAGAATGGGAGTGGGATGACAATTTCAAAGCGACCTATGACCTCACTTCCGGCCATTACAGATTGACCGTTGATTCCGGATTCATGGATCTCGAAGTTAACCAAGAAGAGTGGTGGATTGAGGGAGATGAAAACATTGTCTGCTCCAACCAAGAACAACTCGAAGGACAGGAAGAGGAGGATGCGATTTACGACCTCTTTGATGAAGTCCTCGGTAGTCTCGATTCAGTCGCGTGGGGCATCGGTTCCAGTGCGGATTTGCACTTGTCGGACCTTTCTGCACCTCAGGATGATTACACTGTAATTGCAATCGCACAAATTGGTGAAGGTGAGGGTGCAACCGTTGTGGCGGCACTCGATACAGAGGTTGCCGAGCCGAATCCCGAACCGCCCGTGATGATGAACATGTCATTGAGCTTCAGTCCAGCGAATCCGCTGCCTGGAGATATCGTGCAAATTACGGCTACTGACAGTGAAACAGGCCAGCCGATTGAGGATCTCTCAGCGGTTTTGATTCGCAATAACGTCACGCTGTTTGGATTGATTACCAATGAAGATGGTCAAGTGTCATTCGGTGTCACTGAAGGCACGATTCTGATTCGCTTCTCAGGTGAAATGTACAATACTGAGGAATTGACCATCATTGTCACCTCCGAAGGCATTGAGACCGGCGATGGAGAAGCCTTGCCGACCGATACAGATGGTGACGGGAGAATCGATGCAGAAGATGCATTCCCTGATGACCCCAATGAATGGGCTGATTGTGATGGAGATGGGATTGGAGACAATGCCGATGATGATGATGCAGTCTGTGATCCGGACGACCCAATCGATCCGACGTACCCAACCGATCCTACGGACCCAACGGACCCAACGGACCCAACGGACCCAACGGACCCAACGGACCCATCAGAAAGTGGCGATGGAGATGAATCCAGTTCAGGTTCAGACTCTGGTATGACAAATATCATGATTATTGGAGCCATTGTATTCGCAGCAATGCTCGGTATCACTGGAGTGTTGTTGTTCCTCCGCAGTCGTCGAGACGATGATGAAGCATGGGCAGAGGAACCAGCCAACATGATTCAAGAGGAAGACCGGATGTTTGACAGTGGGCCAAGAGGACCACCTGTCACCATGCGCGGCGAGATGCAAGATGGGTACGAAGTCATCGAACATCCAGCGGGTAGCGGTTCCTGGTGGTACCGCGACACCGTCTCCGGCAAATGGGTCGAGTGGGTCTGAAGCATCTAACGAAAAAACACCGGGTGTCCCTATAGGACACCCGCTGTGCTGATATGGCCGAAGTGCTACCCGAGTCTGTCATGCGACCTGAGCAACTCCGACTCGCCCTTGTGGTTGGAATGTTGATGTCGGCAGGATTGCTGTTCGCGCATCCAGTCGATCCGAAGATGAATACGGAGGTCATTTTTGATGATGAGGCGGCCATGAGAATCCGAGCCGAAGGTGTTCAAGAGGAGAATTATCAGTTGGTTCTGAGATTTCGTCATGATGAAGGCGGGCAGATTACGAGTAACTTGACGCGCGTTCAAGAATTGATGCAACTCGAAGATGAATTCCTAGATGGTTCGAATCCAGAAACGTCATGGGAATCTGAGGCACTCTATATCGATCGAATCGTGACACCATTTGCTGCATGGTCAGATGCGTTTGATTCGCTCAATCGCTCATTGGAAAACGCTTCACAGTGGGCTGATGTACTCCTACCTGAAAACGAAGAAGGGTGGTGTGGAAATAATGCCACAGAACAAGAAAGATGGGGGTTTGAAGCGTCATTGTTGATGTTCCCGGAAGGGACCAACTTCGGAATTGCTTGCCCTGCATTCTCGGGTGCTTCTGCGACTCAACCACCTGCGACCAACGAAATCCTCTGGCTCGTCTATGTTGGGGCCGGCGACAACGACAAAGGGGGTGGTGATTGGAATCAACTGAATATCTGGGCCCAAAAGGTCAGTGAGAATACCGATTACGAAATCTCGGCTGTCGGTGTGAATATGATGTATGGAAAGGCCAAAGCAATCGCAGAGGAGGAATTGATCTTCGTCATCATCCCCTCCATCTTCCTCCTCGGTGCAATGCTGACCATCGGATTGCGAGATTGGCGGACTGCGGCGGCAACAGTCGGTGGTGTAGGACTTGTCATCTGTGCTGAAGTGGGGGCATTGGCGGCACTTGGATTCGAATTTTCCGTTCTCGATGGAATTGCACTACCGATTATCATGGGGGTCGCAGTTGATGGGGCATTCTGGTATTCTCGTTCTTCTCGTGACCGAGAAGAAGTGCGAAGCATGCTCTTCGTGGCAATGGTGACCACGATTGCAGCGGTTTCTCTCGCGCTGTTTTCACCGATTCGAGCCCAGCGTTCACTTGGATTGGTGATGGCGATCGGCATCTTCCTAGACTGGGTGCTGACACGATATGTTCTCGAGGATTTCTACTTGAGTCGACGTGCGAGCCACGACGAAAAGAAGGAGTCGGAACAATTCGGCGTGTCAATCTCTTGGGCATGGCCAATTGCGCTACTCGTGCTCGCCTCAATTGCAGTGGCGTCACCCCCTGGTGTCAATGTTCTAGAGGTTGAGAAATTCCTTCCAGAAGATGTTCTCGCACTGGAGGAAATGGAGGATTTACAGTCCAAATACGTCCTCGCATCGAGTACTGTCGCGTGGATTATTGTCGATGTAGAAGGAGACAGTCAAGCAGATTACGAGAACGTGCTAAACCTTCAGAGGCAACTGGGGCAACACCCGAGTGTCATCTCTCTAGAAACGGGATTATTGCAAACCCCGATGGTCATTGGAGTCAGCGATTCAGATTCGATGAATACAATCGATGATGTGGTAGAATTCGAAGGCCCCTCGTCTCTCTTCAATGACATGAGAATGGTGAGCGATGGAGAGACAACAGGAGTGGGCATTGCCGTGTTCATCGACGGGCGAAATTCGGATGCCGCGGTACAATTCACTGAAGATGTTGAAGAATTGCTGCACATCAATGGAATGGAAGGGGTGGTCGGAGGCTATTTGCCGGTTGGAGCCAAAGCGGCTGAAACCTTTGAGAAAACCCGTGTGACCCAGATTCTAGCCGCAGGTGTGGCGATTTTCTTGGTGGCTTTCATTGCGCTGCGTGTACCGATTCAGGCCGCTCGAATTGCGGTAGGAGCCGTCGCAATTGGGGCCGCTGTGGATGGTATGGCGAGCATCTTTGGTGGCCGAGGTGTGAATACGGCGCTAGCTGTATTGCTAGGCATGGGTTTTGCAGCGGATTACCTTTCACATGCCAGTGCGGAGCATCGCCCGACAAAACTGGATATGTCGGCACGCTGGTGGGCTGCACTATCGTCAATTTCTGTATTCGTATTGCTGGCGATGACTACATTCCCTCCAGCCAGAGATTCAGGTCGATTGCTCAGTGTGAGCATCCTGTTCTCAGTGATTCTAGCAACCTGTCTCGCATTGATGCATGGTGAAGACGGAGGGAGCGTGCATGAGACCTCAACGATCTGAGACTTGCATCTGCCACGCTCTCTCATCCAATGAAGCAGACAAGGTGCGCCGGTCCAGAACCTGTTGACCCTCTTCCGCACGGAGAATCGTCTCACAGGCAGCGTGGGCCAACGTGGCTGCATCGTGCAATGTTGCACCCTGAGAAAGGGCTGCAGCCATGGCCACAGCGGCTGCGTCGTGTAAACCGATAATTTGTGAAGGTTGATCCAGTAGGCAGGGAATGTGGGGTTGTTCCTCAGGTGTGTACAGCCACAGACCATTCACGCCGCCCAGAACCACCAGTGCCTCCCATTGATATTTGTCAATGAGATTCCGGGCTGTTTCCAATGACGATTCCAAGCCGAGTCGCCGACGAGTCAATTCTAGACCGCGAATCTCGAAAAGGACACAGGTCGCACCCTCAGTTCGATTCAGACCTGTGAGTTTGGGGTCGCAGATGGTTGGAATTCCGTTTCCATTCGCTGCGGAGATGAGTTGTTGAGCACCGGTATCAGAGACTGCGCCTTTATTGTAATCAGAAAGGACGAGGACATCGGCATCCGAAAGTGAAGCCAAAGCGGAGACTGTGAGCCTCTGTGTCACCGCTGGCGGCATATCGTCCTGAGGTTCGTCGTCAATCTGTAGAAGTAACTGATTCTGTTCGATGAGAGATTCACGAGCACCATAAACTCGGGTCTTCACGATAGTTTGCCGATTGGCCACGACACGAATCCCACGAGTGTCAATTCCTTCCTGCTTGAGATTTGATGCAAGAATTTGCCCGGCCTCGTCGCCACCAATGATACTGAATAAGGTTGGATTCAAGCCCAAAGATGCGAGGCCTCTTGCAACATGCGCGGCGGCACCTGCGAATTCATCGGTCGATGTGACCTTGACCGCAGGAACAGGGGCTGTGGCGTTCAATCGATTGGCCCATCCGTGAACATAGCGATCTAGGACTGAATCACCCACCAGTGTCACGTTTGGCGGCGGCATATCATCGACTAGGGCACGCAAGCGTTTGAGGCGGTCAACCTCGGCTTGGATGATTTCATCGAGAACCCACGGCATCTTGCTCGCCCCTCCGAGTCGGAGGCGCTAATTCAACTTCGCCCGCACAACGCCGAGGATTGTCTTGTGTTCTTCGTCCGAAATTGACAGTGAATCGCGCATACTCTGAAGGATGTTTTCTTCGTCATCAGTAACTGTCCCGTCCTCCCATGCTGCTTCCATGGCGGTGCAATATCCCTTGAGGCGGTCATCCAATCGATCACAGACCCAATCCAGTTGTACTTCTCTGGCCGAATCAAGGCGGAGCATCCCGGCGAGTGAATCGAGCATGGCCTGTTCATTTGAATCGACTTCGCCATCCTGCCAAGCCACTTCTAGCCTCTGCTTTTACATTGAACTGTTCTCTGCATCCGGGTCAACGCTCTCCTCGCGCACTCGTTTCTCAATCGGTTCGGTATCATGTGGTTCAAGGCCGAGGTAAATGGCCATGTCATCAAGCATGACCTGCTCATCCTTGGTGACCACACCATCTGACCATGCGGTCCGAACGATGTTATCGTAAACACCCAATCGGTGGTCCAATGGTAAATCCCGACCATCGAGAGGCGCGGGTTCAGCGATTTCGCCTTCGACCGGTGGGCGATAGGTGCCTGTGTTGTCGATATTCCGCAGAACATCGAGCAGGCCGGTGGTGTGATTGTGGAGAGTCTGAACAGTGGTCTGCTCTCCATCAGCATTCACTACGCGGGCATGAATCTCATCGACCAATTCTCTTGCAGCACTACGTCCCCCTGGCCTCAGGGCGTAAACTCGACATCGTTGCTTTGCGCCTGCAACGTGGCGTGTTTCTTCATGAATACGCTCCTTTTCCCGGAGTTTCTTCAGTGTACGTGGAAGGTGTTTTCGTGCAATTCCAACGGCCTCTGAGACGCCTGCCTGAGTCAATTCGGGCCGTCCCTCCCAGGGATTGTCACCGAGAGGAGTATCCCAAAGATGAAGCAAAACTCTCTGCTCAACCGTGAGCGTTAGTAGCATTCCTCCAGACACATTGGACCCTCCGTGTTAACTCGTGGGTCGTGATGACTCTTAGGCAATTCGCCCTTATGCTGTTGTTGAAGGCGTTGAAATCAAAGGTCGACTCGGACGGCAGCCCTGTATGGCCACCAGACCGCCAGCGGGAAGTCGTCTTCCAATCCCAGTACCTAGAGATGGTGCTTGGGCGGTTCTGGGCTCAACCGCAAATCGTCTTTGGGATCGAGGCTGTTTCGGCCGACCCATTCGAGATGGAATCCTATTGACACCTGCAGAGGGATTGAATGCACATCGTCTGAGGGGCTTGCCTTTACCACATGACGATTGGCTCGGTGATGTATTGAAAGAACACCCCAATCTGTTATTCGAGGCGGAAGTTCTAGACTCCTTGCGTTTCCCAGGAGAGAAGATTGTACTCGCTGAAAATCTCAATGCTGCGAATGCAGTGTTGCTTGATTCCCAATCATGGGCTTTGCGTTGGTCAAGAAACGTTCGACCCCGAGATGC
This sequence comes from Candidatus Thalassarchaeum sp., assembly GCA_022449845.1. GTDB lineage: Archaea > Thermoplasmatota > Poseidoniia > Poseidoniales > Thalassarchaeaceae > MGIIb-P. Next base: position 33 of record JAKUOE010000014.1, on the reverse strand, counting down.
AGAGCCATTGGCCGAAATCCGGTGGATGCGCGC
>JAKUOE010000139.1 GCA_022449845.1 Candidatus Thalassarchaeum sp. | reverse complement strand
ACACATCACCTCTCTCTGGCCTGATGCTGAAATCTATGCTCCAGAGGGTAGCCATGATTACCAGTATCGAGCAGATATTCCTCGGGAAGAGGTGGCTCGTGTAATCGTAGAATACATCGTTTCCGAAATCACATATGATGATTTCAAACCAAGTGTGAATGATTGGAATTTGCGCAGGGCTTTCGTCGAAATCTGGGGTACAATGGCAGACTATTTTGGAACGGGGTATAACTATGAATGAACGAGATCTTGAGAATTGGAAACCGTGTGAAGAGGCGATAGAGTGGGCACAGCGATTTTTCGATGGAGTTGCTATCGGCGATATTTGGGCACCGGAAGGTTCCGGAGTTTCCTACGTAAAGACATCTGATCACGCGTGGACGATATTGCGCATGGTGGAGCATCCAATGACAACAGCATACCATACCATGTTCAAGAAAACGTTTGCTGCAATTGATGTTGAAATATTGGAGAAATCTGGTCCATACTAGGTCCAAGCGAGGATTGATTGATGGCGGCGGGGTCGGGGTGCTGAGGTGCCCCGATGCCCGTCGACCCATCATCGCTGCATCTGCCGACTCAACCGGGTGTATATCTGTTCAAGACGACAGAAGGTCGAGTTCTGTATGTCGGGAAGGCGACAAATCTCCAAGACAGAGTGCGGTCCTACTTTGCCAAGAATCCTGATCGTGATATGATTCCAACGCTGGTCTCAAATGCAGACAATATCGATTGCATCGTCACCGGAACCCCCAGCGAAGCTCTAATTCTCGAACGACAACTCATCCGGGAGCACAAGCCGCGATACAACTCGCTTCTGAAGGACGACAAATCCTACCCGTTCATCGCGATTACCGCAGATGAGGTGCCCCGAGTGATGTATACCCGACATCCACCAGAGGGCGCACGCCTGTGGGGTCCATTTGCAGACGCGGGAGCGGCCAAACGAGTCATCCAACTCCTGCGCAGACACTTTGGAATCCGAGATTGCAAGGAGTTGCTACCTCAAGGATGCCTGGCCATGCACATTGGGATGTGCGCTGCACCCTGTATCGAGGTCAACGATTACGCCTCGCGCGTGAGCGCGGCCATGCGCGTACTCGATGGCGATGGGGAGGCACTTGTGAAGCATCTCAAAGAAGAGATGGATGACCACAGCGAACACCTGCGCTATGAGGCCGCAGGTCGAAGTCGGGATCTCATCGCTGCGGTGCGGAAAACACTCTCACAACAGGTCATCCACTCACGATTCTATCAGGACTGTGATGCGATTGGATTCGCCAATCAGGGAGATTTAGGAACGATTGTTCTGCTGTCAGCCGAGAATGGAATTGTCGTCGGTCAAACACAGTATCCACTGATGCATCGAGGTGATATCTCAGAATCGGTCAGTCGGGTTCTCTCGGAACATTATGCGGAGCGCCGACCCCCCAAGACGGTCCTCGTTCCCACACCCATTGGAGAATGGATGGAAGAGTGGCTCTCGGAGCGTAGAGGCGGCAAGGTCGAAGTTCGCAACCCTCAGCGTGGTGAATTGGTGAAATTGAGAAAGATGGCGGATGCGAATGCCGAGGCGCAGCTCATGCGCAACCAGCGAAAGGAAAGTGGGAGTCTTGAACAAAGAGCCGCGGACGAAGGAGCAGTGTTGCTCGGCATGGAGCAATTGGATCACATCGTCTGCTTCGACATGGCGCAATTGCAGGGAGAGGGGCGCGTTGGGGCCAGCGTGAGTCTGCGCAATGGACGGCCTGACAAGAAGGCGTATCGCACATACACGGTGAAAGATGCGTCGATGGATGATGTGCGGATGATGGGGCATGTCGTCGAACGTTGGTTGAAGCGACAAGAAGGATGGCCAGATTTACTGTTAATCGACGGAGGTTTGGTCCATCTCAATGAAATTCAAAATCTCCTCATCAAACATGGTCTGGTTGATCGTGTCCCACTCGCAACCCTCGCAAAGCGGGAGGAAACTCTCCATCGAATCGACTGTGAGGACCTCGTACTCGACCGGCGAGGGCGTGCCCTTGTCTTCGCGCGCGATGAAGCGCACCGTTTCGTCAACAACTTCCATCGCAAGCGTCGTGGACGCAAGGGATTGGCCGACCCATTGGAAGCGGTCGAAGGGCTGGGAGCAAAGCGATTACAAGCACTTTTGAGACATTTCGGAGGGCGTCGAGGGATTGACCATGCCAGTCGAGATGATTTGGCTGCAGTCGAGGGAATTGGTCCGGCATTGGCCGAGCGGATCTGGCGAGAGATACACTGATTGTTAGAAACCAAAGTCATCTTCCCATGATTCTGAGGGAATGTTCCCTTTGTCATCAAGGCCTCCGAAGTTGCCCATGTCTGGCAATCCATCATCACCATACTGATCATCATCGAGGATTCGAAGGTCGGACATTCGGTGTCCCACAATTTCTGCCTCCTCTCTGGCTTTTCTCTCACGCTTTCGGCGTTTGCGGCTTCTGCGCCACATGATGAGGAGAAGGAGCAATCCGACGAGGACGGAGATGTATCCGATCAATTGACTCAGGATGTAATCAAATCCAATTGTCATGCGGAAGGTGACGGTGTCAGTTTGATCTTCGCAATCCTCGGCGGAGTTCTCCATACACAGCGGAACATAGTATGTCAACACCTCCGAGCCGTCATTTTCAGACAGTTCACCCCGACCCATATCGCTCTGGAAATTTGAGATTCCGATGCCCCATGGTAGAGTGACTCTAAGGCGAACGGAGGGCGACACCCCCTCGTCCTCGATGTCGAATGCAGGCGTCGGGATGTCGATGACAATGTCATCATCAGGAGGGAGTTCGACGCCGCTACCCCCATTGGCAGCGAGAAGGGAATTTGTCCACACTCTCATGCTCTGTGATGCAAGGTTCGAATCAGAACCGGATTCACCCACATATTCAGCATGGATTGTTGTCTTTGAGACTTCGATGAGAAGGCGAATCGGGCGGTCGTCGGAAAGGGCAACTGCGGGGCGATCTAGACCATCGATGGATGCAGAAATCGAGATGTGGCCGGGATTCTTCAGATAGATCTCGCCTCCGGCGTTGATTTCATCAATCGCCAACTGGATATCTTCGTTGACTTGAGTTTCAACGATTCTTGCCACCTCTCTGGTGAAATCATTCAATCCCTCTTCTGTGAGCACGAAGGGAATGTCCTCTCCTTCGAATGGAACCGTTAAGCTCTCCTCCAAAGGAGCGAGGAGGCCGCCGTCCATCTGATTTCCAAGATGGACGAAACGTCGAACTAAATCGGAAGGAACTGCCTCGATGTCTAGATTGGGGACATCTTCTAGAACACTGTCAGGAACACCCACGCGATACACAAGAAATTCCATTTGACCTTCAGCGTTCATCTCGATGGAACGACTCCATTCATGGATGTCAAGATCCGAGAATTCGATATCCAAATTCAAACCAAGACAGGTTCGGCGGTTGGCACCACAGACGAGATCGAGACTGGATTCGCCGCAATTGTCCTCTCGGCAAATCGGGTGGCGCCAATCATAGGGCTCGGCACCTGTGACTGACAGAGAATGTGTCTCAGGTTGACCCAGAGTATGGGTGATGACAATGGTCTCAGGATCTCCACTGGTCGAACGAATGTATTCGGGTAGAATAATTTCCAAACGGATGTCAGCCTGTGGAAGGTCATCATTCATCCAACTGATGAGGCTGGATGAGTTGAATTCACCACTGAGAATAATCCCGTTGAGAATGGCTGCACGGTCAGCCTGAGTGGGCATGGATGGATCAAATCCCAGCAGGTCCACGTCGAATTTTTC
>JAKUOE010000138.1 GCA_022449845.1 Candidatus Thalassarchaeum sp. | reverse complement strand
AGCGCGGATTCCCAGTGGTACATCGCCGAGACCGAAGCTCACAATCTCGATCCTGAAAATCGAGATGATGAGGGATATGCAACCTTCGGCGTCGTCCGGATGGGCATGAGCCATGTCCGTGCGATTGCCTTGGTTCCGACAACCGATGACCCTACAGGCGAGGAAATCGTCATGAATCCGGCATCCACTGCTGGCAGGCCATTGTACGAAGTCCACATTTCGAATATCGACATGATTGGGGTTGTTGCCTCACCACATGGTGAAGGCGATGCCGATGATGGCGGCTTTGGCGCCATTATTCTCGCTATTGGAGGAGGGCTGTTCACTATCTCACTGTGGCTCTGGTCATTTGCCTTGATTGGTGGTGTGGGCTGGGCGATGCGGGAAGATGCGCTCCCAATCTACGATGACAAAGAGATTGAGGAAGTCGTCGATGCCCTACTCGATTAGACACCGGACATGACAACAATCCAGTACAGGGTTGGAGCCACCAGAATGAATGAATCCACGCGGTCAAGAATACCGCCATGTCCAGGCAGCATGTCCGACCAATCTTTCAATCCGAGATCGCGCTTCAGAGATGATAGCATCAAATCACCCATGGTGCCGACGATTGCCAGAAAACCACCCAGGGCCGCAGTCTCGACTGAGGTCAGAGAAGGCAACAGTGGCTGCGCGACATAACCTGCGATTGTCGCCATCAAGACACCACCGAAGACCCCTTCCCAGGTTTTCTTTGGAGACAACACGGGTCGAAATGGGTGTTTGCCAAACATTCGACCGAAGATGAGTGCGAATGAATCGTTAATCGAGACATTGACGATGGCAAAGATGCAGGCTCCAACACCAATCACACCCAGATGCATCAGGAAGGTCCCATGCACGAAGAACCAGATGAGGATGAATCCAATGAGGGATCTTCCCACATCACGTGTGACGTCCTCTGCTCGATCCTGTATGAGGGGAACAGCCCAGATTCCCAGTGCGCCGATGAATAGCGAAGCGCCCAGCAGACCGGCACCTTGTGGGCCGGCCCATGCCAATGCATCAATCTCTGAAAGGTCGGGTGTCAACGATAGTAACATCAACGCGAGCAGAACGACCAAACTGACATTCCTCAACCCCCCGGCTTCCAAAATGATGGCAATACAATATTCACGATGCGCTCCAAGTGCAAAGATGCCGACCATGAATCCCCATGTGGGTGCCCCGAATTCAAGTGAAGCGAAGAGAAGGAACAGTAACGGCGTCGAAACCAATGTTCGCGTCCACAGATTGCGAATTGCGTCTTGAGATTTATTCCAACGGATGGCGGTAAAGGCAATCAGAAGCGCGTACATGAAGCCGATGAATCCCAGCACATAGGGGGCAGCCAAGGCCAGTGCGTCCGTCTCTATGACGAGGTCCATGCACCTTCGGTGTCAAAGTCGGTTCTTCAACACGACACCGGCGAAGCCCGGATGTCAACCACGATGTGTCGTTGATGTGGTGCGTACCACTTCACTCTCTCAATATGCTCTACTGAACAGGAAAATGAGGCCATTTTCTCCAGTTTTTGAGCGAGTTCTTCCGCCCATTTTTCCTCTTCTCCACCTGAAGCCAAGCCATGGATATGCAGAACCCCTCCCTCTGATTTGAGTGCTTGAAGTGCAATCCCATATCCTTCTTCGGACGATGGCAATAGTCCTAGATTGACCCGATCGAATTCCGCCTCAAATCTCTGATTCCGATTATCGCCCTCAATGATGGTACATCTGTTGCGAACCTCATTTGCTTCCAAGGTCCAACGCAATGCCTTGACGGCGGTTGGATTCCATTCGCATGCGACCACATGTTCAGCACTCCGTCCTTGGCCACGTTCCCCGTTCGGCCCTCGTGCCCCCTCACTCAAAAACGGGAGCGTGTAGTAGCCAATGCCTGCGTATAGATCCAAGATTCGCTCTCCCTCGTGATTGCTGTTTGCGATTCTCCCCCTCTCGGTCACGTTCCCCGCACTCCACATGCATTGAGTGAAGTTGTAGCCGTAATCGATGCCGTGTTCCCGTCGAACGACCCAATCATCATCGCCAAGCAGCAATTCCACTCCACTCTTGCGATATTCTCCTTCGACTTCACCCATTCGAGCGATTCGTTGGACATTGAGTGAATCGGCGATTGTTTGCCACATCGAATCATCCGGTTTCCATTCATCTTCAACGAAGGCATTCTGAGGTAGGATAACAACATCTGCGAATTTTTCCCACTTCGTGGGAATTTCTCCTCTCAAGACCCCATTTCCCCATTCAGTGAGTGCTTTCTCCAATCGCGCGTGGGGCGTTGGAGTTGGGGCCATGACAACACGTTGCGCCACTACCCAATTAAACCAGCAGAGCAACAAGTTGGTCTATGACAGCACCCCGGGCTCGATTGGCATGGACCATTCTCGCCCTCTTGCTCCTCTCAAGCACTTCAACGACTGTTTCAGCTGATCCCGGCTCTCCTGAGGTTCAGAATCAAATCTGTCAAACTTGGAACAGCACTGTGGGAATCTGTGATGATTACAACTACGCTGACGATGAAACACCATCGATGGAATGGGTTGAGGGTCGCTACAATGTTAACATGGACAATGCAACGATGATGTCTGTCACGTTGGAATGGGCCATCCATGAGGTTCGTCGTGGCGATGTGTTGCTGGACGACCTCCCTCTCGGCAACGGCTCCGATGCCACAATGGATGGAATCCCTGCAGATTATCTGCGCAATTATCTCGATTACGTCACGCTTTCGGGTTCGACAGTCCGCGAGATGCTCCGCACCTCCGTGACCTCTTCTGTAACCAGCATCATCGACAATGGATTTGGTAACACATCGAATGTACAGACGTCCTACGTCAATCAGATTACACTTGAGGACCAGTCGATTCAATGCACCGATGATGCGGACGTTGACAGGGCCGACGAAGTCGCGGGTTTGCCCAATGATGCGTACAATCCACCCCTTTGCCTTCGCACCACGATGTCCATCAGTGTCGACCCCGCCGAACTCGGAATCACCCACGTTGGCCTCGATATTGAACGCACCTATCAGGGTCTGCTGACGATGGGAAGCATGGTTCGCACTGACTTGAATTTCACCGCCCTTCCCGGGCACTTCGCATCTTACGAATTCGTTCCCCCTTCCTATGGTACGCTGGTGGGAATCTCAGATGGCGGCGACCTCGTGCCGGCAAATTCAGGTGGATTTTCCTACGATTATGGTCGTTGGGCCGTCGACCACAAGGACGCTACCGACGATTCTTGGTTGAATCAATCCGCTTCAATTACCACAGCACGTCGCTCGACCTTGACGGGTCCGGTTGAAATTGACATTGGCAACGATCGTGGCATTCGGGTTGATATCTTGGTTGATGCATCCGTTGAGAGTGCGACGTCGGTTGAAGTTCGATTGGGTATCCATCATGTCGGCATGGATACGCTGAGAAATTGGGATTGGGAGTTTGCCGATGACCGCGTCGTGGTACCATGGGTCACCGCGGATGGTTTACGAATGGCTCATCATACGGGTTTTGCCAATCTTTCTGATTTCGCTGATAAGGTTCCGGTCGAGGATCTCAACGAACTCATTGCCGAACACAGTCCCACCGATATCGAGTTTGAGACGTTCGCATTTTCACCTGCAGATGGAACAGGGGGTCTCGATTTCATGCATCGCCCAGGCGTAACTTGTTCAGAAGACAATCCGAGCAATTGGTGTATCCAGGGTCAAAATGCGATGAATGGGACCTACCCAGTCTACCTCACCACACGTTCGAACATCTTTGACATGGATGTGGGTGAGATGGTCAGTAGCCT
>JAKUOE010000137.1 GCA_022449845.1 Candidatus Thalassarchaeum sp. | reverse complement strand
GTCGGACCATTGCGTGGCGTCTGTCGGGAAGTCATCGGCGGAGTTACCTCCGGGGTTGTCTCCGTACCCATCACCATCGATTTCGGCCCACTGCGTTGGGTCGGTAGGAAATGCATCGGCATTGGTTCCGTTCGGATTGTCACCACAACCATCACCATCAGCATCGGACCATTGCGTTGGATCCAGTGGGAAATCATCGCCATTTTGGCCACTTGCATTGTCTCCAAACCCGTCACCATCGGTATCATTCCATTGAGTCGGGTCGTTGGGGAAGTCGTCCACATCGTCGGTGTAACCATCGCCATCCGTGTCTCGCTGACTTGCAGCGCACCCAAACTGGTCAACAGTCGAACCGAAGGGTGGGTTCGGACAAAGGTCGTTGGAATCCCAGACACCATCACTGTCGGCATCGTAGATGTATGTGAAACAGGTTGTGTCACCCATCAATTGGGATCCGTTCGCTGTCCACATTTCTGCAATCGCACAGTACTGACCACTTGAACTGGGTGTGTTGTATGTCCAAGCACCGAAACCCATCGTGTTCCCGGTTGCCGTGACATTGTTTAGTCCGGACGAAGCAATCGTGGTATTGTTTGAATTTTGAATGGTAATCTGCCACATGTAGCCGTTACCTGGCGCTAAATCGGTCCCCTGAGTGGTGACCGAATTCGTGGTCGCATTGGCGTCGTTGGTGTACGTCGTAATCGAGATTGCCGGTGGGCTTGGAACGAATTCCTCGTAATGAGCGCCGACGTAGCCGCCTCCAATGCCAACAGTTGGACTTAGAATCGCTTCGAAGTTGTGCTGATTTGCTGTGGTCGGGTATGTCCAGGATACATTCTGATACCATGATGTTGAACTTGCAGTGAAGTTCACCGTATTCGACCCTAGCGTCGAATTTGTCACATTGTCATAGGCCCACCATTGCACGGAATACGATTGCCCAACCGTGAGGTTCTGCGCGTGCATCCATCCGGCATCAGAGGCAGATGTTCCGACTTCTAGCATCTCGTAGTAGACGTAATCCACATCGAGTGTAGAGAAGGCGCTGTTCTGGTAAAGGAAGCTGATGACCGCAAATTGCCCTTCCATGTTCCCGGTGTTAAACGAGTAATTGTGCATGTATGTGGTGCCGCTCGCGGTCCAAGTGACTGGAGTCAGAGTGGTGTTGGCCGATGTTCCATCAATGTAGAATTCGTACAAGGTTGAATCCAGCACATAACTCGCTCCAGCCGTCAGGTTGGTCAGGTCCGCGGTTGCACTGAACTTGTCAGGCATGTTGACGCTCATCACAGGTGTTCCCGCGGTGCTTCCACCCAGCGAATCCTCAATTGTCAATCCGTAGTTGTTGGTCGCACTCAACCATCCATAGATGTAGAGATGCGCCGTGAAGTTTCCAGAGGCTGTATGCGTAATGGATTCGTTATCGGATGAAGATGTCCCTGAACCGAGCATAATCGTCCCTTGCATGAGATCCATGTCGAGGTCACCATTGGCATAGGTGTGCGTGTTGTTAATCCAGTATGTGGTGCCACTAATCATCGGGATTGCGAAGTAATCATCGTCCGTTGTTGTGTGAATTGACAGATTGGAATACGAGAATGGAAGTGTGCTGACAACCGTCGCAGTGGTCGTATTTTCGTTGGGCTCAAACATATCTCCCGTGGTTCCACCAGGCGTTGAAATCGCAGTGGTCGTCGTGGAGAAATTGTTGTTATTCAACTCGTTCGTCTCGGTCACATTTCCATACCCATCGGGCCAGACGATCCAGTAGTATGACCCTGCACTGAGTGTTGAGGGAATCGGCACGTTCGAGTTCATTGTTTGGCTTGCACCTGCCGCGAGATTGGGTCCGGTAATCTGCACGTTCAGAATCGTGTCCGTCGAATCGTATGCCGTATCTGTGGACAGGATGACTGGGATGTCATACGGTGTTGTTGCGTTGAGAGCTGCGGCCCCGATATTGTTGACCGTGTAACTCACCGTGACTGTACTTCCCGTGGTCGCTGTGGATGGTCCGGAGATACTGCTCACCGTGAGGTCGGGGCGGTTCACGCTGCTATTTGTCCACATTTCCATGTAATATCCGCCATCGCTGGAATACTGTGCGACGACCACGTAGTAGGTGCCGGCATTGGAATTGTTGGTGATATGAACAAAATTTTCCAACGGGTCGTTGTACTCGGACGCTTGGAGAATGGTCGAACTGGTGTCCATCAGATACAGGTCAAAATCAGCTCCTGTGGGGACGGTGAGTTCGAAGGTGAAATCCTTGCCTGCTGTCAAGTTGACCATGTAGAAATCGAGTGTATCAGTGGTGTCTACACAACCAGGGAGTCTAGCGGCAGTGGATGGATCGGTTCCAAATGACAGGGTCGTCGTGTTGTTTCCGGGTGCATCTCCGGCGTTGAATCCACCATCACTCTGGGTACTTGGACAGGGAGCACGACCTCCGGTATAAGCGGTATTTCTCTCTCCGAGTTCAAGTGACTGCGGCTCAAAATCGGCCGTATTCTCGACGTCTATTTCCGTGGGCAATTGCACCAAGGGGGTGAGGGCGGCGAGGATCATCAACAGGATGAGTGCTCTGGCTTTCGTAGCGGTTCCACTGTGGGTGGTCATGCATTCGCGTGCACATCCTAGGATTTGAACATCCCCCCGTGCGGGCGCGGGCGCGTGCGGCGGCTCAAAGAGCCGCTACCGCCGAATTCGTTTCAAGCGCCGTGTGCAGGGTTCGAACCTGCGACCTGCGGATTAACAGTCCGCCGCTCCACCAGCTAAGCTAACACGGCTTGGGACTTGGCGACTTGGCCACCATTCAAGAATGAATCGGGTGGCTTCGGCCCGAATCATCGGGGCTGCCCGATAGTGAATACTATGGGCGGTTTTGACCGGATTCAACGCATGGGTGAGGCCGGTGGAGCTTGGGAGGCTTCTGCAGAGAATCTCGCCCATGCCGAAACCGTGCTGGCTGCGACCGCTGCCAGTGGTGCCCTGTATCGTGATGGATTGGGCATGATCGCAAGTGAGAACATCGTCAGCCCGCGCGTGCAGGAAGTCATCACCAGTGACCTTCATGGACGCTATGCTGAGGGCCTGCCGGGCAAGCGATATTACCAGGGCTGTGAGGGCTTTGACGACATCGAAGCGCTCGGTATTTCCTTGGCGCATCAGGTGTTCAATTGCCGGTTCGCCAACATCCAATCCACCTCTGGAACCGTCTCCAATATGGGGGCGCTCAAGGCACTGGCCAAACCGGGCGACAAAATCACCGCAGTGTCAACCGCTGACGGTGGCCACATCTCCCACGCGCGCATGGGCGCGGTGGGTATGCGCGGTCTTGATTTGACCACATATCCTTGGGATGTCGACCGGATGGAGCCCGATGTGGATTCGGCCTGCGCGATGATTCGTGAAGTCGAACCCACACTGGCCTTGGTGGGTCAATCCGTCTTCTTGTTCCCAACACCGCTCCAAGAGATGGCCGATGCTGCCCATGAGGTTGGGGCCAAGGTGATGTACGACGGTGCACACGTTCTCGGACTCATCGCGGGTGGTCAGTTTCAGGACCCCCTCAGAGAAGGTGCGGACATCGTCACCGGTTCAAGTCACAAGACATTCCCAGGTCCACAAGGGGGCTTCGTATTGTCAAACAGTGATGATGAGAAGTTCCAACGCAAATTGAACAGTGCCATATTCGCCGGTGTTTGTTCGTCTTACCATTTGCATCATGTCGCGGGCAAGGTCATTGCTTTGGCCGAGTTTGCCGAATACGGGGCGGCCTATGCTGAAGACATTGTCAGCAATGCCAAAGCGTTCGGTGCTGCAATGGCCGCTGAAGGGTTCGATGTTCTTGCAGAAGGGCG
>JAKUOE010000136.1 GCA_022449845.1 Candidatus Thalassarchaeum sp. | reverse complement strand
AGTCACGGTACATTTGAGATGGCGGCAGACAGAACCTGCCAGACCTGTCACAGACCAGTCGCTCAACCATTGCTCGCAGATCTATCACTGGATGTGAGTCCTGAACTCATTCTTGCAATGATTGATGATGTAAATGATGAGCCCAATCTCATCGCCCTACCCCTCCCAAATTCAGGCACGCCATCCCCACTGTGGGAAGTGACATTGGATCAGGGGACGCACCCCTCAGATCCCGCGTGGGTACAAATCGATGAGGTCTCATCAGCGATTCTGCTGACCACCATTGATGAAAACAATGGTGAGATGTGGGTTTGGAGGGTGAATGCGGCCAATGGGCAAGTGCAGTATGCAGATTCACTCAACAATCTAGACGGAGATACGGCATCTCCGCACGTTCGACTCCCGGGGCCGATTATCACCCAATTAGACACAGATCCAGCAACTGAGATGGTCGTCACGAGTCCAACAGACATGGATGCGGCAGGCACCAGCGATGGGGCGACCTTCATCGGTATGGATGTGGTTGATGCAGCCACCATCTTCTCGTTCTCTGCAGGAAATGGATATGCAGATGCGCCGCCCGTGTTGCTCGATTCAGATGACAATGGAATCACGGACCGAATCTGTTGGAACACATGGTACCGCGATGGTTTCTCTTGGCATGGTATGGTTGGGTGCAACGATTTCAACGAACAGACACAGAATACAATGATCGATTGGAATCAGATTGTCGAAGGGACGTCAGGCAATCCCAACGATGAGATTGCGGTCTCAGCACCTACTGCAATGGATATTGATGGTACGGGATTCGATGAGATTGTAGTCACATTCGGCAGAACTGTCTACGCGCATGACGGGGAGACTGGGTCACGCTCATCGATCAACGCGGAATGGGTCTCCGGACTGGAACTTAGCCATCGAACATGGGCTGATCACGCTCTGGCTGACTTCGACAACGATGGAGCATTGGATTTGTTGGTCGGAGATATGTTGATCTCGCAAGCAGGTGCCGATATTCGTCCCTTTGAAGATGGATTGGCCATCACATTCAATCCCAGTACACCAGATCCTGATGAATCGGTAACCGTTACGGCCTACTTTGAAAATGCAGGTACAGATTCTACAAACGTTGACACATTCGCTAGAATGTATGTTGATGGGGAATTGGAGCATACTCACAGAGAAGGGGTGCTAGACCCAGTCTCCCCTACAGGAGATGGGAATTTCGCATCATTCTCGTTCGATTGGTCCGGTGGGTTGGGAGAACACATATTCGAACTGAAACTGGATGAGCACGGGAATGTGACACAGACGCGCACGGATAACGACATCACGACCACGGTATTGAACATCATTGCACCATACAATGTCACGATTGGAGTCCCGACAGATCCAGTCAGAGTTCTACCTGGTGGACTGCAGGACGTGCAACCTCTCATCACCTCAACTGGTCGACTTGCAGGGACTTGGTCGATGACCATCGATGATGCTGGATTGCCAGCCAACTGGACCATTACAGATCTTGACCCTAGTGCATCATCTGGTGTGCAGATTGATGTCGGAGCCACATGGAGCCCAACCCTTCGAGTGACGGCTCCAGCTGAAGCATTGGGAACAGATGCGGGATTCGTAGAAATTATGATGATGTTGGATTCAGATTCAAATATCACACAAACTGCGATTCTGGCCATTGAGGCTGAACGCACCCGTGGACTCTCGCTAAGAGGTGCAGATGGAACAGCGAATTCCGATGGAATGGGGATTCCAGGTGAAGCCGCAGCTGCTTGGATCTTGGTGGAAAATCTAGGAAATGCTCCAGAGACCATCTCTCTACAATGGAATTCCACACCTTGGGGTAACGATTTGACATTGCATGATGAGGAGGGGTTGGAAGTCAACCCACTCACATTGGACCCGAGTGAGGTCAGAGAACTAACGGCACGACTGGATGTTCCCATTTCAGCCACCCTAGGTGACAATGTATCGACACAACTGACGATGTGCATCGGAGCCGGTGAAGATGAAGACTGTCGTTCGGTTAGCCTCACATTCACAGCAAATCAAATCCAGATACTCCCTCCACATATTCGTTCGGTTCCTGCCGATGACAGAACGTGGAATGTAGAGGTCCAATTTCCATCTGGTGTCGATGAAATGGAATGGGACATGGCATCCGCTGGCATGGTAATGCCGGATTGGATTTGGGTGGCAGATGGCGCCCTTTCAATCGACGGGACCACACTGCGTGTATCTGGAAACTCGGGAGCAAGGGTATCTGGTTCCCTCATTCTCGATATGCCATATGCAGCGCCTCCGATGTTACACACGTGGATAGCAGAAGAAGCGAATCACAGCGGGTGTATTCTGTCCTTGTCACTACAGGTACTACAAATCCACCGAGCTATCGTTGAGGTGACATCTCCAGTTGAACAACCACATCGAATGGATGTAGGGGTTGCGGAAACTGTGATGTTGAGATTATCCAACCCTGGCAATGGACCCGACGCCTATGACATCTCATGGAGTGTAATTACCAACGCCAACTTCTCGGAAGACCCAGGACTCCAGATTCAGATACCATCATCACAGTATGCACTTGGTGCCGGTGAACTGCGCAGTGTTCCTGTGACACTGACACTACCGGCAGAAATGGCTGCAGCCGTTGTGCTTGAACTCCGATTTGAAATGCGCTCACAAGGTGACATCGGAGTGAATTCGACTGCAGACCTCCTCATCGAAGCTCGACAAGATCATCGCTGGGAAATGGAAATGATGCACGATGGCGTGCAATTATCGAGTGGAGAGACCATTCAAGCGGCTCCGGGGGCCCAACTGAATTTCGTGTTTGGCGTGAAAAATGTAGGGAATCTTGTCGACCAGATTGACATCACCCCTCAAATCTCGATTCAAGCCGCCGGCAACGATGATGGTACAGGATGGTCCGCTTGGGGAGATTCTAGTGGAAACATTGCTGTGAATCAAACACAAAATTTGTCAATCGGAGTCAATACATCCTCCACCGCTTGGAAAGATTCCATCGCAACAATCAGTTTCAATGGCTTGAGTGATGATACCACAATTGCCCCATTTGTAATTCAGGTTCAAATGAATCACGTCCCTGGGTGGTGGATTCTAGCGGGCGGTGCTGACCTAGATATTGATCGGAATGGAGCGAATGTGACGCTCGTGGTCGAGCAACGCGGGAATTCACCCGCCACACCATTCATCAGTGGGTGGGTAGATGTCGGAGGTTGGAACATTAATGTCAGTGAGAATCTACCCTCTCTCTCGCCCGGAGAAACAGCCAATTTCACCTGTGAGATTATTCCACCAGAGGGAGCGATTTCAGGACACACTGTGGAACTGACACTTCGGGCAAAGAATGGTGACGGGTCAGGCATGGGTCAAACCACACTGCCTCTACGTGTTGCTGCATGGCACGATTACACCCTAGAACATGAAGAGGAGTGGGTCATCTCTTCAGCGGGCGGGTTGCCTTTGGCGATGCTCGCCAATCTAGGTAACGCACCCACGACAATCGGAATTGAAGTTCTCGGTTTGCCAGACGGTTGGACGCTGACTGGACCCAATCAAGTGAGTCTCGGCGTAGGTGAGAGTTCAGGTGTCCAACTTTCAGCCATTCCTCCGAATTCAGAAAGCGGCTATGGGACCAGTGTGACATTGCGGTCTCTCGACGAAGGAGGGACACAACGTGAAGTTACACTCACACTCACGCAGAGTAATCGTTCATGGTCAACCAGTCCCGTTCTGTTTGGTACATCCGGCGATGTTCTCGAACTCGATTTCACCCCAGGATTTGAGGTTGTTACAGTCCAACAAGGTGGAACCACTCTACCTCAATCGGATGATGGTGGTTGGCTGTGGACT
>JAKUOE010000135.1 GCA_022449845.1 Candidatus Thalassarchaeum sp. | reverse complement strand
ACCCACCAGCGATCTACATCGGGTGCATTTGGATCAAGGGCCTGAGCGAGGAGGGTCTCGGTGCGAATGAATAGGGCTCGTTCTGCAACTTCATCTCCACGCCGCCCCAACCATTTCCTAGATTCTCTTGCGGGATCTGCCGTGAGAGACAATCGATGTGGAATCAACGATTCACCAATCGATTCGAGATCACGATCGAAGGCGGCCCGATTGGCATTGAGTAAAGCATGCGCTATTTCCTTCAATTTATCAGGTTCTTCTGGTGGACGGACGGGGAAATCAGGGTCTGAAAGCGGAGGTTCGGGTAACGGCCAATCTTCACAGCCACGATTCATGGCGGCTTCTAGCGCCTCCTGCGTATGCTCAAACAGACGTTGGGAGAGTTCTTTCTGCTCGCGCCAATCGCTCATCGGCGACCACACCATCAAATGTCGAGTTCGATGTTGAGGTTCTGGATGAGTTCCTTGTATCGGTTCCGAATTGTAACTTCAGTCACGCCAGCAACCTCGGCGACTTCGCGCTGAGTACGGCGTTTTCCACAAAGAACGCTGGCGATGTAGATAATCGATGCAGCGATTCCAGTAGGTCCACGACCGCTGGTCAATTCTTTCTCCTGGGCGGCCTTGATCAATTCGTAGGCCTTGGCCTCAACCTCAGCATCCAATCCTAGACCGGAACAGAATCGAGAGATGTAATCCTCGGGTCCGGTAGGCATGATTTTCATTTTGAGTTCGCGAACCATGAAGCGGTATGTCCGACCGATTTCTTTGCGACCGGTTCGACTGGCCTGACCAATCTCATCAAGGGTTCGAGGAACACCACACTGTCGGCAAGCAGCATACAGACTCGCAGCTGCGACACCTTCGATAGAGCGGCCGCGAATCAGGCGCTTTTCAACCGCCTTCTTGTAATTGACAGCAGCGGATTCGCGAACTGTCTTTGGAAGTTCAAGGCGGCTCGCCATTCGATCTAATTCTGCGAGTGCCATGGCGAGGTTGCGCTCTGTCGCGTTACTCACGCGGCTGCGCTTCTGCCACTTT
This sequence comes from Candidatus Thalassarchaeum sp., assembly GCA_022449845.1. Classification (GTDB taxonomy): domain Archaea; phylum Thermoplasmatota; class Poseidoniia; order Poseidoniales; family Thalassarchaeaceae; genus MGIIb-P. Next base: position 2,925 of record JAKUOE010000135.1, on the reverse strand, counting down.
CGCATTCGGTAAAACTGACTTCGGTATCGACTGTTGATGGTCTTACCAGAGTAATCCTTGTTCTGCCAATCGATGTCGGTGGACAGGCCCTTGTCGTGGAGCATCACTGTCATGGGCGCGCCCGTACGTGCGCGCTGGTCTCCCTGTTCTGGACTGAACACACGCCATTCTGCACCTTGATCGATAACATTGTCCTCGAGGACAAGTCCACAATCCTGGCAGACGATCTCACCACGAGTTTCGTCTCGGTCTAATTTTCTCGAATTACATTCTGGACATTTGACAATGTCTTCTACTTGTTCATCAGCCATAATTTCACACCCGTTCCCTACGCATTAAACGATGAGGAATTGATATAATCCCCACTGGGGATTGTATTTAAATTTGATGGGTCCATAAACGAACTCATTTTATTGATAAATAGTATCGTTAATCTTCGCAAATAAACTCTCTATCCTCCACCTACGGTGGAGGGGGTGTGTAAGAAACCAATCGTATCCCGCTGTTTCCGAATGGTCATATAGCCCCGACCACTAGACAAAACTGGGTGAGTTTGTGTCCGTGTCTTGGCCTCCAGAAATTGTCAAGCTCAATCCGGACAAACGCGTACTCTTTCTGACCAAGAATCTGCACCTCATCAAAGAGCAGTTGTACAACGGTCTAAATCTTCGAATGGAGGATCTCTCCGTCGACGATCTTCTTGATGATATCAACACAGATGTCATGACGCCGGCATGGGTTTGTTTCGAACATCAACCATCGATTCTCTCCGAGAACGCCTATGCAGGACTCATGCATGAAGGAGAACGGGTCTTTCGCCAGGGTGCCCTCAAGGAAGGTGGGTTCGAGGTCATCGTCAGTGGCCATCGCAAAGGAACGGGGAGCAGTCGTGAAACCGCAGCACAGTGCGAGCGCTGGTCTGGTGTACGGATTGTCATCGCGGCCTCTTTCGCACCCATCCACGAACGCAACAACATCAACCTCGGGCAGGTCATGGGCGACCACGAAATGCTGAAGCGATTGCAAGATGGTGAAGCCATCCCTCTGACTGAATTCACAGAACAATACGATCCTGTGACCCGACTGATTCTAGAGAATGGTGGCATCTTGCCGTTCGCGAAGAAACTCAAGGCTGGAGAGGTCGCACTCCCAACTCTTTCCACCGAACAACGGCCAATGACGATGGCTGAGAAAATTATTGCAAAGAAATTGATTGGGCAAAACGGTGCAGCCTGTTACGTCTCACCAGGTGATGCCGTGCTTGCGGCGGTCGATGGTGGCTACAGTCACGAGTTCACAACAGCGCAGGTTCACAATTTCCTCGCATCAGAGTATGGTGCGGATTACACGTTACCCAATCCACCGAAGTTTGCTGTATTCGAAGACCACCTGCTGTATGCAACGGGTGTACCTCGATTCGGGCCATTCGCGGATCAAATTCAGGTGCTACGCGACCTCCAAGTCGTCTTCCAGAAGCATACAGGCGTCCGGGATTACTCGGCGGTTGACGGGGTGAGCCCGGGCATCTGTCACCAAGTCGCGCGCGAGGAATTCATCGATGTGGGTGATTTCATCCAAGCGACCGACAGTCACACCTGTATGGGTGGCGCCTCAAACGCACTGACCTATGGGGTCGGTTCAACCGAATATGCCAATCTCGTTCACAATCAATTCGCTTTCGTCAAAGTTCCAGAAAGCATTCGCTTCGAACTCACAGGTACACTGAATCCCGGATGTACAGCGAAAGATGTGATACTACACATTTTGTGGCATTATGCGAAACACTCGGATACCTTGGATCGTTCGATGGAATTCGGTGGGCCCGGTCTTGCTTCCATTTCGATGGATGAGCGAGCAACACTGTGCAATATGGCGACTGAATGTAGCGCCAAGACGGGGATTTGCGACCCTGATCAATTGACCATCGATTGGTTGCTGGCGCGACGGGATAATCTGACTGAAGAAGAGATTCGATCTGCATTCATTCACGCCGATGCTGGTGCTCACTATGATGGGGGCGTCCACACCATCAATCTCGATGAGATTCGCCCCATGGTTGCGCACCCCGGTGACCCCGACGAAGGCGTCCCTTCGGACCCCACCAATGGTGCATACATCGATGATATTGGAGATGTCCATATTGACATCGCTTATGCAGGCTCGTGTACGGCAGGCAAGGATGACGATTTCGCATACTATGCGATGGTGACAAGAGCGGCTTTAGATGCGGGACTCACCGTTGCCGATGGTGTTGATTGCTACATTCAATTCGGCTCAAAGACGGTCAAGGAACTCTCAGAACAAAACGGTTGGACGGAGATGTTTGCCGAAGCAGGTGTCAAGCTCATCGATCCGGGTTGTGGGGCTTGTATCGGTGCAGGGCCCGGGGTTAGTGACACTTCTGACCAAGTGACGGTCTCAGCCATCAATCGGAATTTTCAGGGAAGATCTGGTCCGGGCAGATTGTATCTGGCAAGCCCACTGACGGTGATGGCCTCGGCATTCACAGGGAAAATCACGGCGTGGAGGCCTGACCTCTTCAACGGGGTGTGATTGTGGACATTGTTCTCATTCTCTCTTTCTTGTTCTTCATGTCCGTCTTTGCTGGCGTGGGCATGGCGTCGATCTTCGTGAAGGAAGATACAACCGATGATTATCTTGTCGCAGGCCGTGGAATGCACCCTGCTCTCGCCGCTCTCTCCGCAGTCAGTACGTGGAACTCCGGTTACATGTTCATCGGATTCATCGGATTCACTTACATGATGGGTTATTCTGTCATCTGGTTGGGATTGGTCTCCACAATAGGACAAGTTCTGGCTTGGGTATGGCTCTACAAATTCATCCAGGAAGAAGGTCAGGAAAGAGGGCTTCGTTCTTTGTCATCCCTCGTGGCGGAGAAAGCCGGCGCACCTGAAGCAAAGTTGG
>JAKUOE010000134.1 GCA_022449845.1 Candidatus Thalassarchaeum sp. | reverse complement strand
GCGGGCACAAAATCAACCCCTTCCTCCTTTTTTTTCCCCAGTCCGAACAAAAAGGACACCCACCCTCCGAGCAAGAGTCCAGCAGCGAGAATCAGGCTACAAATCGCAGTACAACAAGCCCCCAATCCAAAATCACCAGAGGGCACAACACTCCAACAATACGGATCAAACAAAGTATCAAGGTGGCCAACACATTGATTGTCAATCGCAACATCATCTTCAGATGCAGATTCTTTCGCATCGTTAAACATCGAATACGAATACAACATGCTAACAATTGCTAGAACCATTAACGCCAAGCCAAACTTGGTACGTTTGGACATGGTCATGGTGTGGTTCCAAACCCCACTCACACTTTACAATTGACCCACTATCATTCGGGGTCATCATCGATGTCAATCATCGTTGCAGGTGCGGTACCACCGGGTTCAGGAATATCCGCTGGCTCAGGAATCGACATATCATCCTCAATTCCAAGCGCATCTTTCCGAGCTTGAACCTGTTCGTGTGCCCGGAGCACACCCAACGAATCTTGGAATGCCGCACCGACCACTTCACGGGTTCGTTCACTCTTCTTGAGCGTGTCAACTTCAGCGAGAGTTCTCTCATGGAGTTCCTCCAACGCCTTGAGTTCAGCAGAGCGGTCTGAAAGACCACCTTCAATATCCTGCATAGTGAGTTGCATCTGTGCAATCCGCTCATCTCTCTCAAAGACATCACGGTGGAGACGCCGCTCACGACGTCGCAATGCCTCATATTCGCGGTTGCGCTCCAAGAGTCGACGCTTCAATTCCTCAATCTGTTCGACCAAGTAATCGTGTTCAGCACTGATGGATCGTGGACCTTCCATGACCCGCTGCATTTGAGATTCCATCTCTTTGATTCGTAGATCACGCTGCTCGAGTAGGCCACGAACCTGCTCAACCATTTCACGAAGGCGTTCACGCTCACTCTCAAGCGCTTCTCGCTCTGCATCCCCTTCACCGATTCGGCGATGGGTGTCTTCCAACTCCTTGTTGAGCATGCGAACTTCATCAGCAGTGATACTGGTCAGACCAGCCTCCGCTGCCTTCTCTAGAGCGTCGACGAGTTGGTCGACCTTTCCTTCCATCTCAGCAATGACTCCACCCTGGTCTTCACAGAGCGCAGAGAGGCGAGCATTGTCACTCTCCAAACCTTCCATTCGAGTCATATCGACCGAGGTTGCGAGCGCTTCATTTTCTCCTCGAGAATCTTCAAGCATACGCTCCAGGTGAATAACCCGAGCATCTTTCTCACGAACATCTTCCTCAAGACGACCCAAGCGTGCTTTTTCAGGCGCCCCGAGGTCTTCTCGCTCGGCAAGATCGAGCTCCAAAACCCGATTCCGCTGTTTCACAGAGGCAATTTCACCATTTTTCGTAGAAAGTTCATCCCAAGCCGAGAGAACTTCTTCCACCAATTGGTCCGCATCATAGCCTTTCAGCATCCCTGCTAGCGCCGCGCGGTCCACACTTTCCGTCCCATCCATGGAAGAGGCTGACATCTTCAATCGGCCCCTATCGTCGCTGTTCCACTCTTGAACCTTCACATTGAGAAAGGCCCCAAACATCGCTTATCGGACCCCTATGGGGTCCACCGACAGCACTGAATGGCCAACATCAGGCCCCAGCCAGTCCAAGGACAGCGAGGCCACCGAACAAGAGAATCCAAATCCCAATCGCGATGACGAATAGCGCGATATTGATCCACCCCACAACTTGCGCGGCTTGCGCAGTCCCGTGTTCAGGATGATTGGGCATACTCCCAGTAATTTGCAATGCTTGACCCGCCATGATTACCGCTGGAATTGAAAAACAAATTCCACATGTAACGAAGGACAAGCAAGCCAGAATCAATGCCACCATCGCACTCGTTGGTGGAAAGAACTGCCCAGCAACAGGGACTCCCATTCCAACCGAAACCGGATGACCGGTTACAACAGGCTGCTGCGGCGTGTATGGAACAGCGCCTTGGCCGGGCTGCATCGATCATTCCTCAGTTGATTGAGGTGAACTGGTCGTCAGGCATGTCGCCTGCGAGTGTGAGTGCACCCTCAGCCACCTTGGTGACGGGGTCTTCAGCACACCAAACACTGACATCACCGATGTCAGCCAGACCTTCTGCAACCGCCTCTGAAAGACCGTCGATGAGCGAACCGCCACCCGCGAGGATGATGTTGTTGCGCATCATCTGCTGGTATTCGGGGTCAGCACCTGCGACGATGCCCTTGATGGCGTTGACAACAGGCGTTACGACACCTGTGCATGCGATTCCGACCAGGTCGCCGATATCGACGACTTGCTTCTTACCGTCGACACTGAGTTCGACCATCATCTCACGGTCATCACCGATGTATGAGCCTGCTTCCTTCCACTGTCGGACCATGTCCTTGGTGAGCTGTGCACCGGTGTACTTCTTCTCGATGAGATCCTTGAGAACCTCATCAATCCAGTCACCAGCCTCTTCGAGTGTGCACTCATCATCTTCATTCGGGAAGGTTCCGTACATTCGACAAACGTCTGTGGTACCTGCACCGATGTCAGCAACAATGCTTCCACCGATTTCACCGAGGCCGTATGCGACTGCGAACGGCTCGGATACGACCATGATGGCGTTGACCTGACCGCGCAGAATCGAGACGAGATTGCTCTTGTCGACGAAAGAGATGTGGCTTGGCGAACAGATGACGCCGAAGACCTCATCGAAATCTTCTGGGTCAACACTCTCGACCAGGTGAGTGACGAAAGCCTTGGCCGCAGCCAGATTGTTCTCATCGTCTTGTGCAACACCTGCAGCGAGTGGACGATAGAGGTTGCAAGCGAGCTTGTTCTTCAGCGCATCTGCACCGAAAAGCGTGTCACGCTTGAGGAAATTTCGTGCGATTGGATCCTTGGGCTTACCCACGATCGTTTCGACTGTTCCACCTTGTCCATTGCTTGCTGAAATCGTAGATTGATATGTTCCCAAATCGATTCCAATGTATAGTCTGTCTGCCATTTTTCTCACCTTACGCTAGTTGCGCCGCTCACGCGCACGCGAGTCCTAGGTTTGAAGGTTCACCTTGCCCTAACTCACGAAATTATTCATTCTCGGAGCGTTTTCGAAGAATAAAGACGCCCGCTACTGCAACAATAACCCCTCCACAAAGAACGAACTCAGGTTGGTAAACCAACTCCCTCAATCCTCGCAATTGAACCTGCAACTCGTCTGGCTCTCCACAACTCGGATTTCGTGCAGCAGGCGCATCTGGATCAAACGCCGAGGCTCTTCCGTCAAGGACACTATCCCCCTCTGGTAGGTCGAATTCAAGATGTGTCAATGCAGTGGTGACAACATCAACAACGACCGGATCGTTTGTCATTTCCCCAACAACAATATCTCCACCATGGACAAGCAATAGTGAATTCTGATCATCGGGATAAGAGGGGTAATGACTACGAGAATACATCCCACCTCCACCATGATCGCTCGTGATGATTGTAATCCAATTCTCATTGAGTAGATTGCGTTGCTCAACAACATCCATGAGTTCCATAGCCATATTGCTCGACCAATTGACCGCGTCTACATATTCAGGTATATCCAGACCGAAACCGTATCGATGTCCAACGATATCTGGCCTATCAATCGACACCAGTAGCACATCGAGCTCCGAATCCGTTTCTAGCAACTCGATTGCCCGATCGCGAACCCCCTCATCACTTTCGTAATTCTCCAAGATGTCAATCGAATCATCTGAGAGTATGTGTTCTCCCAGAGGCTTCCACCAATACAGTGCGGCAGTACGCAGGCTTGGCTCATTTGACTGTACAAGATCGAAGATATTCGGGACCGTTGAGTGGTTACTACCTTGGAATGAATTGTCCTTTACACCATGCCGGTCACACCACACCCCCGTCAACAAACTCGACCATCCAGACCCCGAATTCGACAACGGCCCCATATTTGCATTGAAAGACCATGCCC
>JAKUOE010000133.1 GCA_022449845.1 Candidatus Thalassarchaeum sp. | reverse complement strand
CGATTTGGCGATGTCCGAACTTGAGGCGGATGCGCAGGGCATTGAATCTGGTCAGATGTCAAAGAAGGCATTGGAACGCCTTGACGGTTCAATTTCTGAACTAACGGGGGTTCGTCAAACTGAAGAAATTGAAGGTGATGAATCAGATTACGACAACGTCGAATTGTTCACAGAATCCGAACACGTTCGCCGTTCGACGGCTCGAGTTTCAGGTGAAAGTGGTCCAGTGGATTCTGTCGAAGGTGTTACGCACGCGAGAGAAGTCCCTGAAACGAGTTTGATTGGTGGTGTTCTAGATAAATTGAAGGAAACCGCTCCGACTTCACCTTCGCCCATCGATTCAACACCGGTTGTAGAAACTGAACCGGCAGCAGATGATTGGTATTCTCAAGAGATGAGAGGGGTGGCGACTGCAGGCCCCGCTGGCACTTCTTCGACAGTCAGCGGCAACATCTGTGGCGGCTGCGGTCGAAACAATCCTGAAGGCGAATCATACTGTGAAAACTGTGGGAACAAAATTTGATTATCAAACGTCGGGTTGAAGAACAGGCGTCCGAACGCGGCAATAGACGGGGACTCGCAGATGGCGGAAAAGCGCGATTACTACGAAGTTCTCGGTGTCTCAAAGGATGCATCGGATGCAGAATTGAAGAAAGCCTTCCGATCTCTGGCTCGCAAGCATCATCCGGACAAGAATCCAGATGATGATGATGCAGAACGATTGTTCAAGGAGGTTCAGGAGGCTTATGCTGTCCTATCCAATCCAGACCAGCGTAGTCAATACGATATGTTCGGCCACGACTCTCCTGGGGGCTCACCCTTCGGACCGGGGGGATTCCAAGGTGTCAACATCAATCTTGACGATTTGTTTAGTGGCGGTTTTGATTCGATTTTCTCCGGACTTTTCGGAGGGGGCCGCGCGTCACGGGGGCGTCGTGGACACGATGTTCTATTGAGGCACAGCATCACCCTTGAGCAAGTTTTTGAGGAATCCGAACTCGAAATCACCGCCGATCTATCAACGGCCTGTGACTCATGTGATGGAACGGGGGCAAAAACGCCTGACGATCTGCAGCACTGTTCGACATGTGACGGTCAGGGGCGCATCATGCAGCAGGCCCGAGTCGGCCCCTTTGTCCAACAAATGGTGTCTGATTGCCCTGATTGTGGCGCGACAGGCAGAATCATTCTGAATCGTTGCTCTGATTGCCGAGGTACGGGTGCATCAACCAATGAACAGACACTTCGCATCAACATTCCTCGTGGAACAGACGACGGCCTGCGCCTACGTCACCGTGGTAAAGGTGAGCACATCACCAATGGTCAGTCTGGGGATCTCTACATTCAACTGGACATCGACCCGCATCCATGGTTTGAGCGTGATGGCCCTGATCTGGTTATGGCCCTCCCACTCGGATATCCAGAGATGATGTTGGGGACTCAGGTTGAACTACCCCACATTGATGGTGACTCACTGGTCATTTCAGTTCCTCCTGGTTCCAAACCGAGTGAAACAATCATCGTTCAGGGACGTGGGATGCCCCATCGCCGAGGGCGTGGGCGTGGCGATGTAACCATCCTACTGAAACTTCACATACCCGAGAAATTCAACAAGACCATGCTTTCGACATTGGAAGAAATGCGCCCGTCATTCGGATTGCCTACATCTGACATCGAAGATGCAGTTCGACGTGAGGCTCAGGATCGCCGAAACTAATCATTCGTTGTCCATGAGGAGTGCACGAGCTGGAACCGCAGCCAACGGTTTACCATCGACAAGTCCTGATAGATGAAGGTCCAAGCCACTCGCGGTCCCCTCCAACTGTAATTGCAAGAATCGTGTGCTACCGACCTTGAGCGTATCTAGGAAGATTTCATCTCCATCATAGAGTGACGTCGGCGACACCTTTGTGATTCTCCAAGATGGCCCACCTGTCGCTTCAAAACGAAGTGCAGCCAACTCCCAAGGTGCCTGCTCTACATGGATTCCAACCAGCAAAGCACCCGTTCCCATCCGCCAAGCTTTCAGTGTGACCGAATCGGTATGATGCGTCAATGTGGCTTCACCCATCTCGACGACAGTTGCCTTCCACTGAACTTCTTCCAGCATCTCTAGTGCACTGTTGATTTCGTGTTCGCTCCCGTCGCTCTCGATGAGCCTGGTCAATCGTTCCCGCAATCGTTTCAATCGTGAACGCTCGTGGGCCTGCACCTCATCGGCGATTTTGGTCCCACGCAGACTCCACAACACATAGCCCATTGGCGCCAGCATCAACAAGCCAATACCGACATAGAATGGAATGAATTCTCTCCATCGATCGACCATCTCCCCCTCTGGTCCTGCATCTGGACTGGTGACATTGATTGTTTGCAAGTCGAGATGGTACGCTCTGGTCCCAATCGGCGATTCAGTATGACTCACCCTCACCAGATGATACCCTGGTGTCATGTTTAGTCCAACCGTCCCCTCTCCTTCTGCATACCTTTCGGGAAACGGTAACTCAAGCGAATTGTTCCAAGATTGAATCTGTACTTCTACTCCTTCCCCTTCAATTGTCGCAATGAGTCGGTGGGTTTCCCAAGATTCTCCCTCGATGAAAATGGGGTAGGTATCATGGGCATCGTACTCACTCAAATTTCCATTTGTCCCCCACCTTTCTTCATTGATGTTCACAGATTCTGTATTGAACAGCGTCTCATTGAATCCATTCGGGCAATCATGTGGGCAACGCGAATCGCCTCCGGATTGGATGGTTTTGTTCAACGTCCAATGTGCAGCCGTTGCATCAGTTCTCGCCCAGATTGAAAATTCATAACTCTCAAATCGCGATTCCACTCCAGGTGTATGGAGGATCATATTTCCATAATAATTGTCAAAATTCAAAGTCGTCACTTCACCACTCGGCAGGTGAGTCATATGCCCCACAAATTCCGTCATCGACCCCCCAAACCATTGAATTTCAATCTCAGCATGTCCTCCTGTCGAGAAGTACGAACGATCCCCTGCTGAATCATCTTCATGCACATAGCCTGCCGCGGTCAAATCTCCCAATTCAACATCCTCATCAGCAGCGTTTGAATGAACGAGAATACGATAAGAATTCGGCGATGTAAAATTGGCATTTGAGATTTTTATCCACATCGGATTCCCACTTCCACTACTGAGGAATGCCGTCATGTTCGCCTCATCTTGACCATGGAGTAACCCATCTTCCCGCACCTCGATTTTCAGCGGTTGATCTGCATGTACTAGGTGAATGAAGTGAACGACACCCAGTTGGTCCCCGAGAGTGATATTGTCAACGTCTTGGGGGTCACTCAATTCACCCTCGTAGATGAGTGTCGGCGTGGCTTCACCTTCCCAATCTAACAATGGGTCCGGGTCAATCGTACCGACACTGTTGAGTTGCTCGCCAGGAATAGACGATGTAGAGAGCAGGATGAGCAACACTGCGAGTCCAACCGCCCGTGTACGCATGTGCCGGGCCTCCGGCCCGCCACCTTTAGAATCATTCAAGTCCAGTGTATCGGCAGCCTTGATTCATGGAGCACAAACCACTGGCTCGAACCGTGCTGGCGCGTTGGCGCCATGCACGCATTTTCGGACTGGGTGATCGAGCAGCCCCTGCGTCTTTCACCCCAGGCCTGTGTTTGACGTCCCATGACCCTGAAATGGGTGTAGAACTGGCTCCGTTCTCAATTTCACATGACTCGGAAGAATTGCCTGCTACCCTATCGATGCGAGCCCGAGGATCATGGGCCTATCCGTTTGGGGAGGGCGATGTCCCGTCATACACGGCAGATGAGGGGCATACCCTGCCTCCTAGCCTTCAGGATGCGGATTCCGGCATGGGTCAGAGCACTGGCCCGTTGTTACCCATCTCCTGGCAACGTTTGGTGCACGATTCTTCTCTTCTCGACGCTGATTTATCCCCTGACATCGTGGTCATCCAAGATGCCGTCCAGTTGGCCGGTCACCCTGGACGACTTGTGCAGACTTTGTGCTTGGTAAGGGAAAGATTTCCGGCAGCTCTTTTGTGGGCTCCAGGATTAGGGGGGCCCGACAATTGTGCTATTCTCTCGTGGTTCGGCTTGGATTTATTCGATCTGCGCCGCTCACAACAAGCTGTATCTCATGGGGTTTTATTGACCCGTGATGGTCCCCGCCATGTTG
>JAKUOE010000132.1 GCA_022449845.1 Candidatus Thalassarchaeum sp. | reverse complement strand
AGTCCGGTTGAACAAACTGACTGAAGACAGCGAGAAGGAAAGCGAGAATCTTCGGGTTGAGGAAAGCGATGAGGAAACCTTCTGCAAATCCCCTACGTTCAGACGTCTGATGTTCGACTTCATCGCTAGACCCTCGCAACATCAGCGCCGCGAGAAGCAATAGGAAAAGTCCCCCGACTATCTCTAGGATTTCAGCAGCCCCTCCCGCTCTCGCTTTCAGTTGAGCAATGCCCGAGACGGCGATGAACGCATAGATACCAAATCCAATCCAGTGGCCTAGACCACATGCAACTCCTCGGCGCTTCCCTCCTTCCATTGTGTTTCGAATGAGGACGGCCAACGATGGGCCGGGGGACATCGCTCCTAGGCAGAGCACAACGATGATGGGTGCCAGAGCGGCAAAGTCCATGACCATTCAACGAAGACCAGCGGCCTTCAGACTTTCCAGAAGAACAGCACCAATCTCGGAAGGATCATTCGCACAGCGAATTCCAGCGGCTTCCATTGCCGCGCCTTTCTCTGCAGCCGTTCCCTTTCCGCCACTGATGCTGGCACCAGCGTGCCCCATCCTCTTTCCAGGAGGGGCCGTCATTCCGGCGACAAATCCGACCACGGGTTTGCTCATGTTCTCCGCAACCCATTCCGCAGCTTCTTCCTCGGCAGTGCCTCCAATCTCTCCAATCATCACGACAGCGACCGTCTGGTCATCGTTCTCGAAAGCAGCCAAGCAATCGATGAAGCCCGTTCCATTCACAGGATCACCTCCGATTCCGATGCAGGTACTCTGCCCCTCGTCGATACTCATTGTCTGTGCGACTGCTTCGTACGTGAGTGTGCCCGATTTCGAAACGACTCCAATGCGACATTTGGCGTGAATGTGCCCCGCCATGATTCCAATCTTTGAGCCACCGTTTTCACCCGGCGTGATGATGCCTGGGCAGTTGGGTCCAATCAGACGAATTCCATCAATGGTTGAAACATGATCGACTGCCTTCACCATGTCAAGGGTTGGAATGCCTTCAGTGATGCAGACAATGACGCCATTTCCACGAACTTGAGAGAATGCATCTGCGGCTTCGATGATTGCCGAACCCGCAAATCTTGGTGGGACATAGATGACGCTGGCATCTGCATCCGTCGCCTCAATGGCTTCCACCATGGTATCCCATACGGGTGCCTCGACTCCACCGAGATCAACGGTTTGCCCACCCTTTCTAGGAGTGACACCACCGACGATATCCGTGCCATATTCGACCATCTTTGTGGCGTGGAATGTGCCTTGGTTTCCAGTAATTCCCTGAACGAGAACTTTGGCGTCCTCTGCAATCCAGATACTCATCAAGATTCACCTCCGACAAGTTCGACAATCTTCTGTGCCCCTTCAGCAAGCGTTTCTGCGGTGTGGATGTTGAGTCCACTCTCACTCAAGATTCGTCGCCCTTCTTCGAAATTGGTCCCGACAAGTCGCACGACCAGCGGGTCCTCTAGGGCCAATGCCTGTGTTGCTGCGATGACACCTCGTGCAATGATATCGCAGCGCATGATTCCGCCGAAGATGTTGACGAGGATACCTTTGACGTTCGGATCCTCCATGATGATGCCGAACGCGGTCGTCACCTGTTCTTCGTTGGCGCCACCGCCAACATCGAGGAAATTCGCAGGCTCACCCCCATACAGTTTGATGACGTCCATGGTGGCCATGGCCAGTCCTGCTCCATTGACCAAGCACCCGATGTTTCCATCCAGTTTGACGTAAGACAATCCAGCCGCCTTGGCTCGCACCTCTGTCGGCTCCTCTTCTGAGAGGTCTCGCAATTCGACAATCTCGGGATGGCGGAATAGCGCGTTGTCGTCGAATCCAACCTTGGCATCCAAGAGAACGATTCGATTGTCTTCTGTTCGCACCATCGGGTTGATTTCGACCATTGAACAGTCATTTGAGACGAAGAAATTGAACAGACCTGTGATATTCTCAACAAATGAATCGATGGCAGCTCCTTCCAGTTCCAGTGAATCAGCCAATCCTTCTGCCTGTTCAGGCAACAATCCGTCGCTCGGATCGACATGAACCTTGAAAATCGCCTCGGGTGTTTTCTCTGCGACTTCCTCAATGTCCATTCCACCTTCGCATGAGGCCATAATCAGCGGCATTTTTTCCTCACGATCGATGAGAATTGCAAGATAATATTCGTGGGCGATTTTACATCCACCTTCAACGTACAAATTGTTGACCAACTTTCCGCCAGCCCCTGTCTGTTTGGTCACGAGGATATTCCCAAGGATGTTTTGAGCATAGTTCTCTACATCTTGTCGATTGAAAGCAATCTTCACGCCACCTTGCATGACCAGTTCACCATTCTCAGGATTGTGCAAACTGCCTTTGCCCCTCCCACCTGCGTGGATTTGACTCTTCACAGCTACCACATCGCCTCCCAGTGCATCGTATGCAGCGAGCGCCTGCTCGACAGTTGTACAGTGAACCCCATCTTGTACAGAAAGGCCAGCATCACGGAACAGTTGCTTTCCCTGATACTCGTGGATGTTCACGGGCGACCCTCAAGCACATTCGACCTGAAGCCGCTCTTTGAACGCTTTGACGCGCGCGCGTGAGACCTGTCCGCGGTGAGCAAGGCACTTGAGGGGGACCGGACTCGCGAGAGCTATGGACGTCTTCGTATTGGCTGGTGGCTTTGGCACACGTCTGCGCCCATGGACGCTTCATGCCCCAAAGCCGTTGATTCCAATCTTGGACCGCACCATGATTGAACACGTCGTCAGTATCTTGCCCGAAGGCATGGTCGACAAGGTTCTGATTGCGGCGGGTTATGGCATTGAACAGATGCGCTCGCATTTCGCCTCTCTCGACCTGCCTTACGAGGTCATTATCGTCGAAGAGACGGAACCTCTGGGGACTGGCGGTGCTATCGCCAACTGTCGTGAACATCTCGGAGAAGGAACATGTTGCGTCATCAATGGTGATCTTCTCACCAGCCTGCGTGTCGATGAGATGCTCGCTGCACACAGAGATTCTGGAACTCTGGCTTCGATTTCACTCTGGGAAGTTGAAGATCCGAGTCGCTTTGGCGTTGCAGATTATGATTCTGAAAGTACACGAATCCGTCGATTCCAAGAGAAACCACCTCGTGAAGAGGCCTATTCTAATCTCATCAATGCGGGCACATACCTGCTTGAACCCGCAGTATTCGACCGAATGCCAGAGGGTGCATTCAGCATGGAGCGTGTTGTATTCCCAGTTCTGGCTGAAGACGGAGAATTATCCGGATTCCCCTTTGACGGCCATTTCGTCGACGCAGGCACACCTGCTTCATACATCGAGGCCGTCCAAACATCGATTGTCAACCAAGCCTGGGTTGGTGGGGTTTCTGCAGAGGGCAACAACTGGTTTGGAGAGGATGTCACCGTCGATTCTACCTCTCAAGTATCGGGTTCTGCAGTCGATTCAAATTGCAGAATATCATCCACATGCTCAATTGTAAGTAGTGCCTTACTAAATTCCGTATCCATTCAATCCGGTTCTCAAATCTCGGGTTGCATGATTGGTCATAACGCACAGATTGGTGAAGGTTGTAATCTACAGAACGTCGTGGTCGATCATGGTGCAATCGTGCCCAGTGGGCATGTGCAAAATGGTGGCGTCTTCCCGACGGCAGATTGAACACCCCCTGTCTTTTCGCAGGGTTTGATGAGCGCTCTCATCGTTGTCAATTTCAAGACCTACGCGTCCGCTCAAGGCGACGCCGCAGTCGCACTGGCCAAAGCCATGGCCGAAGTCGATGCAACGACGAATGCCACGATGGTCGCCGTGGTCTCAGCGTTTGATTTGAGCGCGGTCAAGGCAGCGGCTCCCAACCTCGAAGTCTGGGCGCAGCATCTGGATCCAATCGGTTGGGGTTCAAACACCGGCTGGCTACACCCTGAGACCGCAATGGGTCACGGTGCAACAGGTTCCATCATCAATCACGCCGAACATAAGGTCGATCTCGGCCACGTCGAGACGCTGCTCGCCCAACTGCCTGATGACTTCCCCGTATGCGCTTGCGCAGCAGACATCCTCGAGGCAAAGGCACTGGCTGCACTTTCACCCACCTTCATCGCTGTTGAACCCCCTGAACTCATTGGTCGTGACCTCAGTGTGAGGGCAGCGGACCCTGGAATTGATTCGGGTAAGGCCGAGG
>JAKUOE010000131.1 GCA_022449845.1 Candidatus Thalassarchaeum sp. | reverse complement strand
AGAATGAGGGTGGTTTGATTCGGCTCAATTCTCCCGGTAAGGGCCAACAGCATCTCAAGGCTGGCATTGTAGATTTCATCATGGATCTCATGTGGAATTTCGTTCAACAGAGAATGTGTCTCGCGCGTGCGCGCGGAACTGGAGACAAGAGCGATGTCTGGAGTCCAACCCAAATCAGACAGCTCCTTGGACATCCGAACTGCCTCAAGGCGACCTTCGGAAGTGAGAACACGAGCATGGTCGGATTGTTGAGTGGAATCCCAACCACTGGTGGCGTGACGCATCACGATGAAACGTGTTGTCATCCTATCCCTCAATCAAATTCGGGGTCTCTCTTCTCTAGGAAGGCAGCCACTCCTTCGGCAAAATCTTCGGTCTGGCTTGCCGCGATGATGAGTGCCTGCTCAAACTCCAATTGGGTTTCGAAGAATGTCGAAGTAGAAGCATCCAGCAATTGCTTTGTCGCACTGCGACTCAACTTTGACCACTGACCCCAATCAGAAGCCAAGGTTACAGCGCGATCAATCAATTCGTCAGAGGAGGTGACTTCGTCAACAGCACCCTTCTCTAATGCTTCAGCGCCACTCCACGTCTCGTCGTTGAAGAAGAAACGACGGGTCGCCTGATTGCCGACCAGCCGAGGTAACAACCAGGTTGTACCTCCATCTGGAGAAAGACCGAGTTTGAAGAAAGCGGCAGCCAGTTTGGCTTCGGGAACTGCAACGCGTGCATCACAAGCTAGTGCAAGGCCGAGGCCACCCCCGGCAGCCGCTCCGTTGATGGCGGCGATGAGAACGGTGGGGTCTGTTCGCATCCGAATCTGCAACGGATGCAGGACGCTGGTCAAATCATCCACCAAAGGACCAATGCGTCCATCTTCGATGCTACGCTGAAACTCCTCAATGTCGGCCCCCGCACAGAAAAATCGACCTGTTCCAGTCAGAACAATCCCACGAATATCAGAATCATCCATCAATTCGAAGAGTGTGGTTGAGATTTGGCTCATCGAATCGCTGTTGAAGGCGTTTCTCGCAGCTTCTGCGGAAAGCGTCACAATGGCGACCGAGGCCCGGCGCTCGACATGTACGACCATGCAGCCCGGTCAAGGTCCTCAGTATTGAATTGCATGAAGGTGATAAGTTGCGGATGAATCGGCCATACATGATGCGACGCGACTCCCTGTACATCAACGGCGAATGGGTTGGTGCCACCGGTGAAGGTGTCATCGAGGTTGTCAACCCGGCAACAGAAGAGGTCATTGGATCCGTTCCAGTCGGAAGTCAGGCAGATGTGGATGCAGCAGTGATGGCCGCGAGAGCAGCTTTCCCTGCATGGAGTGCGACTTCTAGTGAGGAAAGAATCGCTGCACTGAACGCTCTATCTGCAGCCATCAAGGAGAACACCGAAGAGTTGGCCCAGACCATTACAGCCGAAGTCGGCACCCCAATCGGTTACAGCCGAATGGCGATGGTCGGCACACCTCGTGTCGTCGCCCGTTCCTATGCGAAAATGCTTGAGAACTTCGAATGGGAAGAAGAAGTCCGAAATTCACTGATTGTCAAGGAACCCATCGGCGTATGTTCGTTCATTACTCCTTGGAACTTCCCACTCCACCAAATCGTCGGCAAGGTTGCCCCGGCACTTGCGGCGGGATGCACAATGGTGCTGAAACCCAGCAAAGAGGCACCACTCAATGCGTTCCTATTGGCCGACATCATCGATGGGATGGACCTGCCCGACGGTGTCTTCAATCTGGTCAGCGGACACGGATCCGATGTGGGTGAATACATGTCGAGTCACCCTGATGTCGACATGGTCTCTTTCACAGGCTCTACGGGCGCGGGTGTGCGCGTGAGCCAGGCGGCTGCCCCCACCATTAAGCGGGTCACGCTGGAACTGGGTGGGAAGAGTGCCAACGTTGCTCTCGACGATGCCGATCCTCAATTGATTGGAAAGGTAGCCATCGGGGCCTGCTACCAGAATTCCGGTCAGACATGTTCTGCACTGACCCGTCTAATCATTCCTGAATCAATGAACGATGAGGTCTGCGAGGTCATCGCTGGACGAATCGCGCGTTACACAGCCGGAGACCCCTTGGACGACGCAACACGATGCGGCCCCATGGTGAGCGCGCGCCAGCAGGCCAGTGTCTCAGAATACATTCAATCCGGTCTTGATCAGGGAGCGACCCTCGTTGCAGGTGGCATGGGCATGCCGGATGGATTGGAAACAGGATTTTACGTCAAACCGACCGTGTTTGCAGATGTCACACCGGATATGACCATCTGGCAAGAAGAAATCTTCGGACCTGTACTGGTGATTGCGACTTACACCTCTGAAGATGAGGCGCTAGCACTCGCGAATGATTCGATTTACGGATTATCAGGTGGAGTTTGGTCCGCTGATCAGGAACGAGCGATGGCATTTGCTCGTGGAATGCAAACTGGGCAGGTCAGCATTAACGGAGGACCGTTCAACATCAGCGCGCCCTTCGGCGGTTACAAGATGTCTGGTAACGGACGTGAACTGGGTTTGCACGGGCTTGAGGAATTCCTTGAGATTAAATCCATTCAGCGTCCAGTGGAATGAGTTAGCGCCACGGTGAAGAACCCCCTACAAGGAGAGAGGAATATGGCCGACGGGGACAGTAGACCTCGTTTGGTGCTGATTTCCGGTGCGACCGGAGTCGGCAAGACCACTCTGGCCAAGGCGATTGCCCATGAAATGGGATTGGCTCGAATCGCATCATCGGATACCATCCGAGAAGTCATGCGCGCAACTGCAGCATCTCCTGACCCTGCACTGAATCGTTCATCCTACGGGCGAGGAGATGTTGGAGATGCCATCACCGATTGGGAAGATGCGGCACAGGCGGTCCAACCCGGAATCGAAGCGGTCGTTGAGCGTGCCCGGCAACAGGGTGTTGATCTAGTGCTGGAAGGTGTGCATGTGATTCCATCCCGACGGTTGTTGGGTGCTTGGGAAACAGCCGGTGGAGCTGCGGTAGGTGTCGTGGTGAAAATCGAGGACGAGGGCACGCATCGTGACCGCATCGAGCAGCGTGAAGCCAACACTTGGAGAGGGGCCGAGCGATATCGAATCGGGTTCGACCGAATTCGTTCCATTCAACGTGCAATCGAAGAAAAGGGCTCCGGAGCGGAGTGGAAGGTTGTCGATTCAAGACTACATCAAGATGGACTCGGCATGGTCCGTCAATGGCTGAATGAGGCCTGGTATGCAGCAGATCGTCGTTAGGAGTGAGTTCCATGGCGTTGTCAGCATTGCAAGTCTGGCAAGCGATTCCGCAAACCAAGGAGATTGTCGATTACTTTCGTGGAATCTTTGACGTCATCGGCGTGACCATCGAAGAGACCGGAGAAGAACTGACCATCGCACTGGAGGAAGAGCGGATTCGCATTGATGCAGGATTACCCGAAAATCCGGACTTCGTTGTACCGCTCAAGTGGGAGAACGTCGAGAACATGGTCTCTCATGCAAAGGATGGAAAGATCGATTCCCATGAGTCGTGGAGAATCGTTTCAGTTCTGTTCACCTCATTGACACAGGCCACATTGTACAATCCCATCATGGCCAGTGATATTGGAAGGCGAATCTCTCGTGTGGAGGACCTCGCACACGTCTACCTGATTGCACCCGATGGGCATGAAGCGACGTGTCATACACTGGCCTATCTGAAAAAACAATGGTTGGTAGTTCCAGGGCTATACGGGAAACCGAAGCGCACTTTTCGCATGACAGCAGAGGACAGTATCGAGTACCAGAGGCGTGTGTTCAGTGCAATCAAGAACAACAGTTTCAGAGAATGGTGGCGATTCTCACGCTGGTACAAGAAGTGGCGAAAGACGGTTTCTGTCAAACACTAATCGCAAGGGTAGCGAGGCGGGCAGCCCACTGCGAGCCCATGCATTCAGCAATTGTGAGCGCGAGGGTGTTATGGAGGGACCCTCTGCTTCACTGTATAACAGTTTGAATCACACATCGTTCCAGATTGAATCACCAGTCTGAACGAATTCTGGCTGTGCACTTGGTGGCCTACGGCGAACGAAGAGAAGAACTGCAGCGAAGGCCAGAATCGCGGCTGCTAAAACATACAGAGCCGTGTCTGTAACGTTGACTTCAATATCAGCTGGAATACGAATATTCGGATCATCAGGGTCTGCATCGGAATTGTCACC
>JAKUOE010000130.1 GCA_022449845.1 Candidatus Thalassarchaeum sp. | reverse complement strand
CGCCGGAAGGGACCGAAGACATCCGCGTCTTCATGTCACCAACACGCTCATTCATCCTCCCCGAGGATGGAAGTAAGAACATCATAATGGTGGGCCCTGGAACTGGGATTGCACCCTTCCGAGCATTCCTGCAACAGAGAAAGTTGGATGGTGCTGAAGGAAAGAATTGGCTATTCTTTGGTGACTGGACTGAAGAGGGAGAGTTCCTTTACCGAGATGAGATTGGTGAATATGTCGAAGATGGGACGATTGACAAACTCAATCTTGCTTGGTCTAGAGAGGGTCCTGACAAGGTCTACGTCCAACATCTCATGGCTGAACACGGGGCCGAAATTTGGGAATGGATTGACAACGGCGGCTACTTCTATGTCTGTGGTGATAAGAATTACATGGCCCGAGACGTCCATTCGACATTGATTGGTATCTGTGTCGAGCACGGTGGGCTTTCCGAAGATGATGCCAAGCAATTTGTCGAGCAGACCCTGATGAGAGAAGAGAAGCGTTACTTGCGTGACGTCTACTGAGCAATCCGCCCTAAGGGCGGATGCGGCACCCCTTTGAACCCGTCTTGAATGGCCACATTCATGTTCAAGCGTGTCTTGATTGCCAACCGAGGCGAGATTGCGCTGCGAATCAGTCGCGCCCTTCGAGAGTTGGGCGTCGAAGTCTGCATTGTACATGGCCGAGAGGATCGGCTCTCCCTCCCGGTTCGATTTTCTGATTTTGCCATTCCTCTCTATCGTTCCAATCCACTGGATTCCTATCTCGATTACGAGGCGGTGATTCAGGCAGCGAAAGATGTCGGTGCTGAAGCCATTCATCCAGGTTATGGATTCCTCGCCGAGAATGCATCGTTTGTTCGGCGTTGTGAGGAAGAAGGTATTACGTTCATTGGTCCAAGCGCCGAAGTAATCTCACTCTTGGGTGACAAGATCGAGGCACGAAAGGCGATGGAAGCCGCAGGTTTGCCTGTTGCACGAGGTAGTGACGAAGCCGTCGATGACCCTGAGATTGCCCGAGGGTTGGCTGCGGAGATTGGCTACCCTGTGATAATCAAAGCAGCCGCAGGAGGCGGTGGAATTGGGATGCAAATTGTTCATGATTCAAGCGCGTTTGAATCCGCTCTCCATCTGTGTCAATCTCGTGCCCAATCCGCATTCGGTGACAACCGCGTCTTCGTTGAGAAATTCATTGAAGGTGCGCAACATGTTGAGTTTCAAGTTCTGGCCGATGGAGAGAATGCCATCCACTTCGGTGAGCGATTTTGTTCGATTCAGCGTCGCCATCAGAAGCTCCTAGAGGAGGGGCCTTGGCTTTCCGAAGAGATTCGCGCCGACATCGGTTCTCGCGTTTGTAATGGTGCTCGTGCTGTCGGTTATCGAGGCTTGGCCACCTTTGAATTTCTACGAGACAAAAATGGTGAATTCTACTTCCTTGAGGTCAATCCTCGGGTTCAGGTCGAACACACGATTACAGAGATGATTACGGGCGTGGATTTGGTGAAATTGGGAATCTGTATCGCAGCGGGTGAGACACTCTCAATGAGTCAAGACGAGGTCCGATTCTCTGGTCATGCGATTCAATGCCGATTTAATGCCGAAGACGGGCTTCATTTCGTCCCGTCTCCTGGAAAACTGTGGGATTGTCATTTCGCAGGCGGCCGGGGTGTCAGGGTAGATACACACGCACATATTGGATATGAGATGCCGGGTTGTTTCGATTCCCTCCTTGCTAAACTCATCGTATGGGGTCAAGATCGGGATGAGGCGATTGCCAAGATGAAGGCAGCTCTCATGGAGACTACAATCATTGGAGTTGACACAGTGATTCCTTTGCATAAGGCAATCTTGGATGAACCCGATTTCATCGCACGAGATGTCACAATTCAATATCTTGAGGACCATCCCAACCTGCTAAGGTGATATCATGGACATCGTAATCGTAGGCAGTCTCGCGTACGACGACCTCGAGACAGAGGTCGGTGATGTCAGTGATTCATTGGGTGGTTCTGGGACCTTCGCTGGTATCGCAACCGCCTTCCATGCAAGTCGACGATCAGATCCAGGCGGGACGCTCCCTGTCGGCTTGGTCTGCGCTGTTGGTGAAGATTTCAAAGACGAAGATTTCGATTTGCTTCGCCAAGCAGGTTTGAATCTCGATGGTGTAGAGACCATTGAGGGCGGCCGAACATTCCGTTGGCATGGCCGATATGAAGGCAACATGGGACAGGCCATCACCATCGAAACCCAACAAAACGTTCTCGATGGATACGAACCCAAAGTCCCAGTGGCCTGGTGGTCGCCTCGCGTGCTTTTCCTCGCAAACAATCACCCTTCCATTCAATCGCACGTTCTCGATCAATGTGAAGGTGCGAGATTCAGTGCTCTAGATTCAATGAATCTCTGGATTAACATCGCCTTTGAAGAATTGTCGGGTGTCTTGAGACGAGTGGACATGGCCATTCTCAATGACACGGAGGTCCGAATGATTGCAAAGGATGAGAATCTGATTCGAGCCGGTGAATCCATTCGAGATGGCAGTGCTCTGACGGGTGGTTCTGAAGAGGGCAAAGGTCCTTCGATTCTCATCATCAAGAAGGGTGAACACGGCTGTGTCGCAATGACAGACCATGGTCTGCTCACACTTCCTGCTTTCCCCACATCTGACATCGTCGATCCAACCGGATGTGGCGATTCATTCGCAGGGACCTTGTTGACATTCTTGTCCGAATCAGAGAATCTCCAGCCCTCTCAAGATGAGTTGCACAACGCCCTCGTACATGCTACGGTCACAGCATCGTTCACTCTTTCCGCTTTCGGTATCGATGGTTTGATTGGTCTGGACAGGGGTGAATACCACGCTCGATTGGACGCTTATCGGCGGATGGTTGGTCTCATCTAATCAACCGAGACGAGCGATACCATGGTGCCCGGGCTCTTCTTTCGGCGGTGAAGTACTCGCGAGTTGACCGAATGACAATTGGTTGGAATCAGCCGACTTTAGCAAACTGGCGATTGGTGCTAAATCTCCGCTGGCTGATAGACGTTCGACGAGCGCATCTGCTTCATCATCAGCGAGAGATCCCCCTGAAGATTTCGATAGCGTTCTGATGCGTTCAGCAACTTCGGCTTGATGATCTTGATCCGCCCTCAGGCGTAGAATCTGTCCGGATTTCAGTGCGACTTCTCGATATTGACCATCACTGAACCCGTCATCATCTCCATATATCTCAGCATAATTATCGCCCTCGATTTTCACGGGTCGAATTGTTTTCTTCACAGGTTTTGGTTCCGTTCGAATGAACGCTTGCAAACCTCTCTTTGCGAATTTGGCGAATATTCCTTGCTTGGTCGGTTGTTTCTTGCGCAGTCTCTTTTTCGGCGTATTTCTCACCAATGCCGCGAAAGCCGGGTAATTCTTGAGAACATCTTGTTGTTCTGAGGGGGGAGTCTGCGTGTCTGTTTCAGGCGCCTCGATTCTAGCTGCTGCAACCACACCCGGGGTGCATTCTGCACGAAGCGCATCTAGAGTTGGTTCAGGCAGTGTTGTGGCGAGTGCATTAGAGGTTGGAATTTCAGCCTGTATTGCCTGAGCAGACCAAGTGGGTGCGGGTTCAGGACTGGGGTGTCGGTGAGTCGAACATATTCCCAAAGATGCCCGTGTCGGTTGTTTGTGAGGGCTCAGGATCGTCAAACATCGAACTGGAGAAGAACCCTCCACCCTCCTCCTTCGCTTCTGAAAGAGCGGATTGAATTCGTGTCCCTGGAACCGCATCTTTCTCAGAATACCATTGTGGTTGATCTCGACCCCATGTTCGTTCGTATGCAGAAGTAGTGGATGCCTGAATATCGGGGTTTTCCGTAGCAGGTTGCTCCCAAGGTCTTGACCAACTGTCTAATTTCTGCTGTTGATTCCATT
>JAKUOE010000013.1 GCA_022449845.1 Candidatus Thalassarchaeum sp. | reverse complement strand
TTCTCAATGAGGAAACTGAGAAACCTCTTGATATCGCTCAAGGTGGACAATTGTACCACTTTGCCGATGAAGAACTAGCTGCAAAGGCCATGGGGGATTCCACGGGTGTGCTCGCGAAGTCCCTCTCTCAAGCCATCTCTAGAGGTGGGATGAAGATGGCGGATGCAGAATTGTATGCTTTGATTGACAAGCAGCGCAAGCGCCGCCGCCGCTCGGGTGCGCAATACAATTCCGAAGGCCTCGATCTATTGGTTGGCGATATCCACCACCGCCCCATCATCGTGCTCTCCTTCATCGCAGTGACCACATTTGCGGCATGCTGGGCGGCTTGGTTGAACGGACAGTTGAATTCGGGACTCATGTTGATGGTCAGCCTCTTCGCACTCGCGCTGACATGGGTTTCACGTCAGCGCGCCAAGGTTCACCACCTCAGATTGCCCGACATCAATGGCATTGAGATGCCATTCTTTGTGACAATGGGTTCCCTCTCGTTGATTTATCTCGTCGGCCATTTCGGACCACTCGGGAGTAAATTCAACCAACTCGATCTGTTGGTTCTAACCTTTGGACTCGTGGGCTTGTCCCTCATCTCATTGTATGGAAGGGAAGACCTTCCATGGCGAATCCCCAGTGCCGTTGAAGGCATCGTCATGATGCTATTGATTTCTCGGCTTGCTGGGGCGATGATGTTCAATGCGGTACCCTTCCCGTTCACCGTGGATTTGCTTGACGATTCACACGGCTTCATCGATTGGCAATTGCCGTGGTTGTTCCACGAAATCACCTTACTCGCCCTTGTTTTGATTTGGGAATGGATCGAAGGCTTCCGCCGGTCCCATGAGATGCCCGATCACCGTGGCGCCGCCGGTCGTGGCAGTTTCGCTCTGATGGTTGTGCTGATCTCTGCTGGGCCCGCTGGGGTTCTGGCCGGTTTACTCTGTATGCGACGTTCATTCGATTGGAAACAACCTGCTGCCGTCGCCCTATCTGTGCACGCCATTCTCGGTGGATTGTTTGCATTCATGGCATGGACAGACGGCGATGACTTCCGCATCGCCATGCAATGGGTTATTTTCACGGTTGGTGTGATGATGCTATTGGCTCAAATTTACACCGTCTTCGCAGAGATGCCCAAGTGGACCACTGCATGGCTGTGGAACGCTCACATTCTCCTCCCAGTCGGCGTTTTCGCAATCGCCGGTTGGTCGGCTTGGTTGGTTGTCTGTGTGTTGGCCCTATCTTTGGCCACATGGGTCGGCGGCATTCTCCAACTTCGCCGAGGCATGCGCGTCATGGGTGCTCTAGATCTCGTCCTATCTCTGTGCCTCGCATTGTTGATTCTTCAAGGCGGTATTCTCGAACCGAACATGCTCCTTCTCATACTGACCGCACTGGGGATTGAACTCGGGATTGTGGCTTGGCTGGGCACGCGTCATGACATGCAATTGGCCCAAGATTGAGAATCCGTCCCTCTTAGAGGGACGGGCGAACGTTCAAACAGGTCCGTGATATAGACGGAGTTGTGAGCGGCTCTTGGATCACCGATCGACCCGCGTCGGAAGAACACCCAGTGGTACCCTTGGGTATCAACGAAATGACGGTCCCTCGCCTTTCGATTCTCGCAAGTTTTGCAACCATCGCGATGCTTTTGCTATCGGCCATTTGGGTTGGTTTCTCAGCCGTCTCTTTCCTCGATCAATTCGAAGATGCATTTGCTGCTGTCGCTGAAGAAGAAATTCAAGTCGATGGTCGTTGGACATGGGAAGCCACGCTCCTCTTTGATGGCTGTGAATCCCGCAACGGCGATTGGTCATGGCCATCAGATCTTTCGGAACAAGACGAAATCTTCTGGTTCCCCGGTGAATTACTGTGTATTTGGGAACATCAGGGCGAAGGCGATTATGCCCATTTGGCGATTCACAATGTAGACGATGACCGAGAACTCCCATTATCAATCGAAGTGAATCATGCGGCAATCTCAATCGATGGTGATGGACAAAGCATCGTCACATCGATTGCCGCTGGAGATGCTGTCATCATCCCTCTCCGACTTGAGGCCATGGTTGAAGAAGCTGAATTCACCATTGAAGTTGTCCACGTTTCCCTGCCCTCAGCCAAAGTCAGTTTGGACGTAGATATGTTCTCAGATGGTTCTCAGAAAGATCGACATGCTCGAAGTGAACACCTCGATGTTGATTATGTTGTATGGGATGCTGATTCTAATGATCAATTAGACAGTGGCACACTGGGCGCTTATGCCGGTGAGGATCCACGGTGTGACTCACCGATTCCGTGGGTCTGTTACATCGAAGGTTTTGGTTGGGGCCTAGTCGGCCTAGATGTGGATGATTTCGATCCATCATTTTCGACGGGTACAACACACACCATTCTCCTGCCTCCTGATTTGGCTTACGGCAACAATGACGGACATGAACATCAGGATACTTGGATGCGATTTGAATTGACCCTCAACCGCCTCCTTCCCGCCTGATTCCTCGTACGAAAGGAACTTCTCACAGAACTGGATGCATGGATTATGGCGGGCATCAAACCAGTCGTGATGATGCCGGATGACAATGCACGGGCATACGCTGATTCTAGCGCGCCCGCGCGCGAGGAACCCAACGCCCCCCCTTTGCATGCCACCGACGAAATGCTTCGTCTCGCCACACCTTGGTTCGTTGCTCATGCCCGCGCTCGCCTACTCTCACCATCCAAACTACCCCCTGGTCTCATTCTTGATCCAGCATGTGGTAGTGCGACCCAACTCATCGCTCTCTGTGCCTCTCTCAATCGTCCAGGATTGGGTGTCGAACTCTCTGGTTCCGCGGCTCCGTTGGCCGCCATCAATCTAGAACGAAGCGGTGCTTGGTCAGATGGAGATTGGAGCGATTCCAGTCGAATTCTCTGGGGTGATGGAACAGATGCCGAACCGATATTACAATTCTATCACGAGCATATTGGCGTGGCGATTCCCGTGGCTCTATTGCATGTCGACCCGGCACGCCCGAAAGATGCACAACAGCACACCCTCGATGAGATGCAACCACCCCTCGACAGTCTTCTCACATCCTGGGCGCCTCTTTTGCCAACATTGCCAGCAATAATTCTTGATTTATCTCCACGGTTGTCAGATACTCAAAGATTAGAGGTTGAGGAAATGGTGTCCTCGATTTGGCCCTCTTCCCCAACGACATGGCAATGGATGACTCAAGGCAGAGGGCGCATTGATCGATTGTCATTGTGGGTCGGACCAGCTGCTGATTCACACCCCAATCGTTTGGTTAGATTGGACAAGAGTGGGGAATTTTACGGTATACTCGCAGGGGATTCCGAGCCGACAATCGCCAATCAAATTGATGTTGAAATAGGAGAACATTTGGTCATCGCAGATCCGTGTTTGGTGGCCAGTGGTTTGGCTGAATCATGGAAGAAGACCGCATCAATGAGCGAACCAAGGTGGGATGTCGTCACAGGTAGGAGGCCGACACTAATCAGTTCGGAACCGATCCTTTCGACTTTTCATGAACTTCATGTCTCTGAAAAAACATATGAAACCGTATTTTCATTTGTCCAAATTTCTGGAGAAGTTGTTGCCCAATTTCCTGAATTGGAGGAACAATTCATTTCCGAAATCGCTCAATTGGCCGGTTCAGTTGGCCTTTCATCGCTGAAACTACGCTGCACAATTGATCCTGAAATCCAACCCAGATTCCAATCGATTATGGACAAAGAAATGCGACTGTTATCCTCTGAAAATCCATCCATTTCTGGTTTTATCGCTGAGGTCAGCAATGGCTATGTAATCTGCAAAGAACATGTTTGATTGCCCCGTAGGGGCATCTCATAGCCTGCGTGTTGTTCAAATAGGGGAGGCGAGTCGCGAGGATGCCTCACATGAGGCCACTGGGCGACCAGTGAACTGGGGAGGACCCAAAAATGGCAAAAATTGACGAGTCAGAACTCGGAGCGGATTTCAACTACATCCTCCGACTTGCAGACAGTGACGTAGACGGCTTGACCCGAATCGGTATGGGTCTGACCAGTGTGAAAGGAGTCGGTGTTCGTACCGCTCTACAAATTTGCAAGATCGCAGAGGTCGACAAAGACAAATTGGGCGGACATCTGACCGATGAAGAGCAGGAAAAGATTCGCAATGCCATTGAATCCTATCCTACAGAAGTTCCACTCTGGATGCTCAATCGACAGCGCGATATCGAAACCGGTGACGAATTGCATTTGTTCTCGGTTGATGTAAGCATGACACAGGAAGATGACATTGCTCGTCTTCGAGCCACGAAGGCATACCGTGGCTTGCGTCACGCGGCACGGAAGCGTGTTCGCGGTCAGCGAACCCGCTCAAATGGACGAACCGGCCTCACACTTGGTGTGCAGCGCAAGAAGGCATGATAGGAGGTGAAATGTATGGGACATCCAAAATTTGCAAGACCCAAGTATGACACTCCGACCCATCCATGGAAGAAGACCCGCATTGAGGAAGAACACGCTCTCAAAGAGCAATTCGGCCTCAAGAAGGTTGGAGGCATGAAGGAAATCTGGAAGGCCAAATCGAAATTGCGTCGCTGGCGACAGAACTCAATGAAACTCATTGGTCGAGTCGACACCACTGAAGGTCACTTCTTGCGTGAGAAAGATGACCTCGTCGAATCCCTACATCGCCGTGGCCTATTGGGAGATGGTGCAACGTTGGACGATATCCTGCAAATCACTGTTGAGCACGTTCTGAGTCGACGCTTGCAGAGCCAAGTCTACTACAGAGGCCTCGCATCATCGATGCGCCAAGCTCGTCAATTGGTTGTTCACGGCCATATTGGATTGGGCGAACAGAAGATGACCGTTCCCAGTTACATCATCACGCGTGATGATGAGAACACATTGAATTATCACCACACATCACCTCTCACGGACGCAGATCACCCCATTCGAATTGAGATTGAGGAGACTCGTGCCGCAGCAGAATATGGTGAAGAAGACGAAACACCCTCTGAGGAATTTGTGGCTGGCGTCGCTGAGGCGGCAGAAGCCGCCCCTACAGCTGAGGATACTGAAGTAGAAGGAGGCGATGCGTGATGTCACACAAGGCCGTTCTTCACATTTACAGTTCGTACAACAATGTGCTTCTCACAGCCACCGATTTGACAGGTGCTGAAACCGTCGCCAAAGTCAGCGGTGGTCAAGTGACGAAGAAGGGAAGCGATGCAGGTGGTCAATTCGCCGCAACACGAGCCGCCGAGCGTATCGCTGACATGCTCCGCGAGAAGGAATTCACTCAAGTCATTGTCAAGTATCGAGGTGTTGGTGGAAACAAATCCCCAAACACTGGACCTGGCGCACAAGCCGCCATTCGTGCCCTAACACGTGCGGGTATGACGATTACCAGAATCGAGGATGTAACACCCATACCTCACGATGGTACGAAGAAAAAGGGTGGCCGTCGTGGTCGCCGTGTATGAGAGGAGGATGAGAATATGGTGAAGATTGAAATTGTCGAAGAACGTGATGACCACGTAACACTGCTTCTCAAGGAAACCGATCGAGCATTCGCGAATGCTCTTCGCCGTACCTTGATGAGCGACGTTCCAAAAATGGCCATTCATCGAGTCCGTTTTGAATTGGGCTCAATCGAAGACAGTGGGACGGGTGAAACATTCGAATCCGTTGGTGCACTTCCAGATGAAGTGATTGCACACCGTTTGGCGATGGTCCCCATCCCTACTTTTCACGATGAGTTCTGCTTCTTGGAGGATGACCCTGGAAATGAGGGCCTGCCTCGCGAGGAATGGGGTACACCAGCCAGCCAGATCATCTATCACTGCAGCGCAAGAGGAACGTCCGAAGGCCATCTCGTGACCGCCGGCGACCTCAACGTACTTGGTGAGGAGAAGTTGCAAATTCCGGAACTGTACCGGAACATTCCAATTACCAAACTCTACGAGGGCCAATATATCGAATTCTATGCATACGCCGTTCTCGGTGTAGGTTCAGATCATTCAAAGTGGAACCCCGTCTCGGGTGTCTCATTTAGTTCTCGAAAGATTGCAACAATAGCGAGACCCGTCAAGGCTAAGGCACTCTGGGATCTTGAGTTGTCAATTGGTAAATCTGATTTCAAGAACAAGAAACTTGAGGATGTTCAGAAGGTCGAAACACTCGTTCGCGAATTGCATCATGTAGGGGATGGCACGGCTCGAATCGAAGATTTTGGAGACGCGATTACTCTGGACGATGTTTCTGGTGAATATCTCTTCAGCTTCGACACCGATGGTTCGATGACGGCTCGGACCGCGTTTGCAATGGCTTGCAAGGCCCTGTCTGCGCGATTCTCTAATCTGTCCGAGCAATTGGCAGAGGACCTTTGAGTCATACACTCAATAGGTGCGCCCCCTTCGGGGATTCGTGATGCAAGGAGGAGCCCATGTTGGTGGGCATATCACGCTGATTTTCAGTATTCAGGATGATGCAGACTCCCTTCTTGAACAGGGTAGTCGCGGAGCCGGACTTTCCTTGAATCGCGGTGTCATCATTGACGCAATCGGTACACCGGGTAATGCAGTTCTAACAGTGGACGGTGATGCACCTGGTCATGCGTTGCACAATCTGGTTCTTGAAGAACTCATCAATTTTGATCCGTCCATCTCTGAATATGATTGGAAATTAACTCACCAGGGCGAACTTCCAGCCTCTCAAGGATTCGGACTTTCCGCTGCGGGGGCAATTGCGTGCGCTCTCTCCATTCAGCGAGCCCTAGGGGTCGATGAAGAACTCGCTCGCGGCCGTGCAATTCACGTTGCCCATCGGGTCGAACGTCGATTGTCAGGAGGCCTTGGAGACGTCGCCGCCTTACATTCGGGAGGCATCGAGCTCCGTCTTGAACCGGGCTGCCCACAGTTGCCCGATGGCTTGGGTGGACCCGGGGCCGTCATTTCTTGGCATGAAGAAATTCCATTGGTTGTCGTTTGGAGGACTACATCAAGTCAACACACATCGAATTACATCGATGATGGTGAATGGAAATTAGCGATACGTGCAGCAGGTGAGCATTGCTTGTTTGGACTCCGTGAAGGGAAATGGGATGCATCAAGATGGCCCGAATTGTTGTCGAAGAGTGCAGAATTCGCTGAACGTTCAGGATTACTCGCTGATTCTGGCCGAATCGACCTCTTGAATTTGATTGGCAGTGCTCTGGCTGGAGCCGGCTTTGCCGATGGTACCCTTGTTGCTCGGTTGTGCATGCTAGGTGAAAGTGCAGTCATCATCCCAAGCGACCTGTCGATGTCGGATGAGTGGCAGGACGTTGTTGCCAATCAACTGCAGATGCGAGGGATGGGCGCTGCCTCAGCGTCCGTGGCATCTGATGCACTCAATCTGAGTGTGACGGCGATTTTGGATTGAGGACATGTGAAGGCGACTAATCGTCTTCATCGAGCCGTTCATCGTTCAGTCGCTTGTTGTGTTCAAGGAGTTCAGTCAAATCAATGGGGCTGGCATCCAAAAGAATGGCTCCCTTGAGTTTCAATCCATCACAGAATCCATGACGGAAAATAATGGCTCCATGCCCCCATTCCTCCACATATCGATTGACTTGTTTTTGGGTCTTCTTTCGCTGGAATGACAGACTGGCACCATAGAAATGCTTGGCATCAATCCAAGCGACAGGAACACCATTGATCTCAACATGGTCCAACATCAATAAATCAGGTGTCCGAATTGGTCGCCCCTCTGAAGCCACCTGTTCCTTCAATAGATCTGTCTGCGTCCGAAAACGAACACCATTCTCTGTGAAATGATCGCACAACACCTTCTCAAACAAATCAGCAGCATGGTGAGCCTCACTTTGATTGACATGTGACACACGATCTTCAGCCTCAGCATTTCTGAATTCAGTTAAATCACGCCCCTTCAATTTCCGGTCAGGGTCCCGAAGCGTTTCTTTGATTCGATTCTTTGACCAGTTCCTTGCAGATAAGATGGCTCTGAACAGATTTACTGGCGGGAAATCGTATCGCTTGGATAGAGAGAGAACACTCTCTCCACTTTCGTACCTACGCAGCATTTCTCTCGCTCTTCGCTGCAAACGGCCATGACTGAATACGGCTTTCTCTTGATTGAGGGCGGATCGCAAACTCAGTGCCTGCTCAAGAGAAATCGGTCGGTTTCCAAGAAGGTCCGCAATTTCGTCAACACGTTCATCTTCAAGGAAACCAAATTCACCTGGTCGACAGACGATATCGTGGACTTCACGCTCAATCCGTTTCGGAACTGGGGTTAATTTCCAGTTCATCTCAATCTTCTTAGGTGCCGGGTCGAGATTCTTCGGCAACCCCATCGCTGGTGGTTTACGTTCGAACCGCTGCTTTGCGCGAAGCACAGCCTCCTCGTCAATCTGAAACGATTTCGAATGTGTTTTTCCGCCACCCTTTCCACCCCTTCGGTGTTTTTTCCGCTTACGCGGCCCTGTCGCGCCCTTCTTTGACGCGTTGGAATTGGAGGAAGCGGAATCCTTCTTGGGATTCTGATCTGAACTCACTGATTGGTTCCAACGAGAGGAGGTTCATGAATCCGTTGTTACCAACCGATGCCGACGCTTGGCGAACATGTCGTATCCAAGGTCGCGCAAGGGTCGAGGAATCAACCACAACAGCGCCCCTGCTATTTTCCAATGGGCACTCAGTTTCCACAGCATCCTACAGACGGCACCTGAGCGAGCAAACCATCTCCCATCGTTGATGATGTAAACAGAATCGACATCCTTGAGAAATTCAGGACACGATTGCATGACATCTTCACCTTCGGGCGACTCCTGTGGGATTAATGTGAACGCATTTTTTGAATCTCGTTTTGAAATCCACTGTGCCCAGCGATTGCAGGTCGAACAGAATCCATCGAAGAGTACGACGGCCATTGGCTCATCTCCATGCGATTCCGGGCTCAAGAGGGAGGCTTGTACGTGCCTTTCCAGCCACGTCTTCCCCCTCACCAGCTCGGTAGACTTCGACGGTTCCTATTCCGAGAGCAGAGGCAATGAAATCAGCATTTTCGCTGATGAAGGCCACTTCATCAAAACGACTTGAAACAAGGGCACGTTCCTGGTTCCCCCATGTGTGGATTCGTCCCCGCCGCTTCTTTTGACCCACAACCAAGGCTCTCCAGAATTGCATGACATCACCTTTTGTTGATTCATCTTGGAAACACTGCTGCGATTGAAGGAATTTGTTCCCTCCTTCTTTGAAATCAAAATCCCCATCGTGCATTTCAATGGCTTGCGAGGAAAGCTCCACCTTCCAAACGTGAGCGGTCTGTATCGTAACTGCGGAAAGTTCACCTTCGATGTGCCTTTCCGCTAGTTCTCGCACACTTCTTGCTCTGTCAACAACCCGTTTCAGATATTCTTCCCGACCGATGATGATTGAATCCGATTCCCCCACTGGACGATCAAAATTGAGTACCGTTTCAGCCAACATTTCCTTGTTATCCAGCATCCGCCATGTCTCTTCCGCAAGATGTGGTGTTGCTGGATACAACATTGGAATCCAATTCATGAGATATTCCCGGCCAGCATTTGCACTCACACCGCCTCGTCGTTGAGCCCATTGCCAATCCGCGACCATCTCGAAGTGACTAATCATCACACCATCTCTTAGACTTACATCAGCCATGTTGTTGGCCCAATCACTTTGCGCGCGCCTCGCGCGCGCGAGGAGCCATTCATCCATTTCCCCTGCATCACTCTGATTCTCAATGCCTTGGAGAAGCGATGCATGGATGGCTCTCATCTGTCGATGATTTGATTCAATCGCTGAATCAGACCAATCCATCCCTGCCTCGGGATTGGCACCGAAGAGAATGAACAAGCGTACCGTATCCGCTCCATATTTCTCAATCATAATTTCAGGACTAACAGTATTCCCCAAACTCTTGCTCATTTTCGCTGAGCGTGAACCCAATGCATTCCCACAAGTGGGACAGGGTGAACCTTCAAGATCGACATGATACTCAACATTGCAATCAACGCAGAACGGTGTTGGAGCATTCACCATCCCCTGACACACCAGCCGTGAGAAGGGTTCAGAAACGTCGTTCAGACCCGCATCGCGTAGCGCTTTAGTGAAGAATCGAGCGTACAGTAAATGCATCACTGCGTGCTCGATTCCACCGATATAGAGGTCGACTCCATCCTCCATCCAATAATCGGCGTTGATTTTGTCAAAGGGTGCTGTATTATTCAGCGCATCTGCGAATCTAAGGAAATACCATGACGAATCATAGAATGTATCCATGGTGTCTGTTTCACGCTTTGCAGCGCCACCACAGGATGGACAACTCGTGTTCACGAACCCATCGTGAGAGGCCAATGGATTCCCCGATTCCCCCTCTGTGAAGACAACGTCTAGGGGTAATTCGACCGGAAGATCGGCATCCTGTACGGGAACGACTCCACAACTCTCGCAATGAATGAATGGGATTGGCGTACCCCAGAACCTCTGTCTGCTGAGAAGCCAGTCCTTCAATCGATACTGAATCGTTCCCGAACCCATGCTTTCCGCTTCAAGCGTACCAATGACTGTGGCTTTGGCCTCATCTCCATACAACCCATCGAAACCATCACGCCCCGAATTGACCATCCAACCCAAACCTTCGAAGGCTCGACCCGTGACCTTGGGATCCTTGTTTTGTTCCTCAGAAAGAACCTGCACAATCGGAATGTCGTACTTCTTGGCGAAGTCATGGTCGCGTTGATCATGTCCGGGTACCGCCATCACCGCACCTGTGCCGTAAGAGGCTACAACGAAATTGCCGGCGTAAATTGGGACGGACTCCCCAGTGAGCGGATTCGTGGCATAGCGACCCAAGAAGACTCCTTTCTTGTCGCGAAGCATGTTGATTCGATCGAACTCCGAAATTTTTGCACATTCATCGGCCAACTCTCGATAGTCTGCTTCAAATTCGGTTCCTTTCACCAGATCTTCACACAGTGGGTGTTCAGGTGCAAGCGTGACGAATGTCACTCCAAAGATGGTGTCTGGGCGAGTTGTAAACGCTTGAATGACTTCATCACTATCGACAATTGGGAAATGGATATCCACACCATGCGAGCGCCCAATCCAATTTCGCTGCATGGCTTTGACGTTCTCAGGGAATTCAATACCCTCTAATGAATCGAGTAATTCATCGGCGTACTCCGTCATCTTCAGGAACCATTGTGCCATATCTTTCTGCCGAACTTCTCCAGCACATCGCCAACAGCGATTGTTCTTGACCTGTTCATTGGCGAGAACAGTATCGCAGTCATCACACCAGTTCACAGGTGCAGTTCTTCGTTCGACCAAACCCATCTCATGGAATTTGAGGAAAATCCACTGATTCCATCGATAGTAACTCGAATCGCTGGTCGCCAATTCTCTTCGCCAATCATAGGAGAATCCCATGCGCTTGAGGTCGCTACGAATGCTCTCGATATTCGACCAGGTGACATCGTGGGGGTGTCCCCCCATCTTTCTCGCTGCATTTTCTGCCGGCATTCCAAATGAATCGTAGCCCATTGGATAGAGGACATTGAATCCAGCCAAACGTCGAAAGCGTGCCATGCTATCTCCAATGCTGTAATTGCGAACGTGCCCCATGTGCATCTGTCCACTAGGGTAAGGAAACATTTCCAGACAGTAGAATTTCGGACGACTAGAATCCACTTCGCTTTCGAACACGGCTGCATCATTCCATGCGGCTTGCCAACGTGCTTCGATAGCCTCAGGAAGGTAGTCAACCATACTCTGCCCTCACGTATGCGTGCACCTACGGTGCACGTTTGGCCAATTGAGGCGCCCTATTGAAGGAACCGCAGAAGATACCCTCATTCGAGCGTAACATCGTAGTCATTGCTGTTGACCAAGAAGATTGCTTCACGAGTCAACTGGTAGCGGTATCGCATTCCAACCTTTTCGCGCTCAACGAGGCCGAACTTCTCTAGAGTTCGCAGATGGTGGCTAATCAATTGTTGACTGGCCTCCAATCGAACCGCCAATTCCTTCTGGCTAAGATTGACGATGTCATTCTCCGTTGCATCTAGGAGTCGCAGAATCTTCCCCTGCAAACTGTTTGGATCTGGAGTGAGCAGAGGGACTGGCAGTTCCTCGTCATCAAGAGTTGTTCGAATGCTAGAGGGATAGAAGCGCACCAATCGCCCATCCTTTCGCCTCCAGATTCGCTCTTCGCCCTGGAGGTGCTTGAGGTGATGCGTGAGCTGTCCATTGCTCATTTCTAGAGCCCCTAGGAGCGCACGGAAGTGTACACCCGGGTTTGCAGTAAGGTAACCCATAATTCGCCCTCGTTGGTATTCTCCATCGTGTTCTCCGCTACGGCGTACCATGCCGACCAGACCAATACCGACCTGCAGTGCAGAGATGCGAATCCACTCAGTATTGCCCAGATAGAGCAACGTCAAAATCGACAGCGAGGTGGTGGCGACTACTGCAACCGACGCAGGTGCATACTCGACAATCTGGTCTACCGTTGAAGGAGGAGGTTCAGCAGGATTTACGGGTGTAACAATCTCAGGCGCCGTTTCGGTTTCGTCCAAAGTCTGTAGGATGACCATCCCTGACCATGTAGAACAATCGCCAACAGCATTTCCAGCCTCGATCATATACGTACCAGACAAGCCTGGACTTGGACTCCATCCACCATCTTGCATATGGGCGATGAAACTGTGTTCGTCACCCAACGAATCGGTGAGTAGCCAGCAGCCATGATTCGGGGTCGTGACATAATTCCAATCTCCGGAGAGAATGGCTTCATCCACCACATCTTCTTGTTCCTCAGCCACATCATCCATTGGTTGTTCTTCTGATTGCTGCGGTGGAACGATTTCGCTGACATGCGCACCATCGAAGGTATGTGCAACCTGAGTAGTGAATGAAGGCAACGAAGTTGTTCGAATTGAGAGTTGCCAAGTTCCATGTGTCAATTCGACCCCGTGTTCAACGAAAGGAACGACGCCCGTGGGCCATGAATGACCTGTCTGTGACTCAATGGTCGCCACATGTCCTGCAAATCCATCGCAATCCTCTGACCAGATT
Organism: Candidatus Thalassarchaeum sp.; assembly: GCA_022449845.1. Lineage (GTDB taxonomy): Archaea > Thermoplasmatota > Poseidoniia > Poseidoniales > Thalassarchaeaceae > MGIIb-P. The sequence continues at coordinate 8,194 of JAKUOE010000013.1, read as the reverse complement.
CGCTCTTCTGAACCATCTACCATGGCCAATCTGAGTTCCAATGAACAATCAGTTGGCCAATACAAATCAAATCCATCGGAACCGATGTTCTCAATCGAGAGATCGAATGCAATTCTCTCAGTCAGACTGTCTGCATCCAATACGCTAAGCCCGTTAACTGTGAATCGAATGTCTGCGGTATCTTGTTCGTCAAGTCCACAGGCGGGGTAATCTCCACTGTTTGAGTGCATGAATGGTTGTGTTGCGACAAGGCCATGATCGGGCTGACTGAGGACGAGACGATGCCACCCATCATCGATTTCACATCCATCAGAGCCCATGTAATCCCAACTATCAGAGGCAAATGTGTACGTCGTTTCGGGAGCCATATTATGTTCGACACCAGACTGGGGACATGGACGAGTTCCGCGGGTATCATACACGATTTCACCGGTAGGTGCGATGATATGCATCTCGTAGATACAAGCATCTTCAAACAAAAATTTCGCCGGGATGTCAGCTGAATTTTCCAGTGTGAAATGCCAGATGAGATTCTCGCCCAAGTTCACAGATGCACTTGCCGTCACATCGGAGATTGGATTGGCTGGGACTTGCGTGTACATGGTGTCAACACTTGCTTCGGCCCCAGTTACCCCAGTGAGGGTGAATGGAATCGTGTAGTCGCCATCATTCAACTCAGAGAATTCCCAAGCGACCCAACCCAGATGCAACTTTTCTCCAGCGTCAATCGAACCAGTCCCACAGGGGATGGTCGTGACGACGTTGGTCTGTACACGACAATACGTGTCGAATGGTAAATCAATCGCGTTCGTTCCAGTATTCGTCAATGAGAGATAAATCATGGCTGGCATTCCAGTAATGTGTCCAACCTGCTCACCGATGGTCTCGGAAAGGACGGCATCCAATTGGAGGTTTTCCGGCATCTCAATGATTCGATGAAGGACGACAGAGTCCGTTGCTTCAAGATTGACATCAGGTTGGGTGAAATCGAAATCAATCTCACCACTGGCGACATCTCCCCAGTCCCACGACCATGTAGACAGAATTCGCTCTTGTCCAGGTTGAATCATCATCGCTCGGCTCTGTGTCGGGCAGATTCGTTCGTCATCCAGGTCTAGTTCCCAATCTCCACTGGTGGCGACGAGATCGAAAGGACAAGCGGGGTTGTAAGTCAATTCTCGGGCTTGATTTGCATGATTCTTGACCTTGAGTGTAACTTCAAGGTTTGATTCGTCAGAATAGTACAATCCATTCTCAGGTGCCTGAATATCGACATTTAGTTCGAGCCCATTCTCTGCGGGCTCAGCGATGGCCAATGGTGCAAGTACCATCACAACCAGCAATCCCACAAGAGATGCCGACCTGAACCTAGCTCCGCTGAACACACGCTCCGCTCCAAATCGTCAGTATCGCCCTCACGTTTGAAACCATTGGCACCCCCTTAGGGGGGCCAATGAGCCGCCGAACCTTTGATTGGCTGTCGCCGAATGGGTGAATATGGCCCTAGCCGAAGGTGAATTCGCCGTCTCCTACGGAGACGATAATATCGAGGTTTGGGTCACTCAGATGGGCTCTTGGGCGAACATGAACACGGCATTCATCGATCGAAAGAATGGTGTTGTTGCACTTGTGGATCCATTCGATGCCCAAGGTTGGTTGAGAGCACTCGCCGATGAGAATTTGACGCCCACTCACATCCTATTGACACATACCCACAAGGATCACACGGTTGGCGTCAAAGCCATTCGGAAAGCACATCCCGAAATCGAGGTTTGGGGGCATGTTGAATCTGTTTCTCCAAGTTTGATTGGACGCATTCTGTTCAGACGTACAGATTTCACACATGTATGGGACCACGACCCTGATGCAGGCATCGTATGGGAATGTGGCGATATCCAATTGATGGTCACTCATTCACCAGGGCATTCACCAGGGCACGTCACTTTCCATGGACATGGTGTATATGTTGCTGGAGATCTGCTGTTTACTATGCGCTCCGGGCGCGTTGATTTACCGGGTTCTGATCCTGTTGCACAGTGGCGAAGTCTGGCGACAGCCAAATCAATCCTTCAGAATCTCCCGAGTGATTGGCGATTGATTCCTGGACATCGATACGACTGGATTGACGGTAGCACACCAGATTGGGTGACACTTGAGCAAGCTCTCAAGCACAATATTTCACTCAATGCACCCGACATCGAAACCTTCGATGCATTGCCATTCAATCGATTCGACGATTAGCCATCGGCCTAATCTAGAAGATCATCCAGACTGGGCAAAGAGGCCTTCTCAGCAGCCTCTTGCTCCATGTGTACCTGCCATTCGGCCTTTTCCACATAACCCAATTCCTTGGCCTTCTCAATATCACCAGTCGACAGATAGTGATCAATCCATTGTTGTCGGCGTTCTTCTTCTTCCTCATTGAAGGCCATTTCCTGTGCTTGCATATCTTTAATCTCTGAAAGCCGCTTTCGTGCACCCATTTGCTTGGCGACCAAGGCCACGAAAATCAGAGACAACAGAAGGACGACGAGTCCACCCATGAAGTACAGTATGAACGCCGAATTGCCTTCATCATCTCCTGAGTCACCCAGATCAGCGGAGGTAATCTGACACTCTCCTTGACTGAATGAATGGATGTCAGGGTCATACATGCACGCATCTCCCGTATCTGACCAACCATCACCATCAGTGTCAGGGCAACCATATCGGTCTTCTGTGGAGGTACCATACACTGAGTCGCAGATGTCACCTTGGTACGCATAGAGTGTCGTGTTGTCACCAAACCCATCTCGATCTGGATCTTTGTTCTGACTGTATCTTAATGGCAAGGCGTCACTGTTTCGCGCTCCATCGACAATCTGTCCGGGCCAGCACTCAAGCCTGTAGGTTGAATTATCCTTGTAATTGTCACCATAGCCATCACCATCAGAATCACTCCACTGTGTAATTTCATCAGGGAAAGCATCGCCGTTTTGTACACGTGTCACAATCAATCCAGGATCAGGTTCACAACTCCAGCGGTGAATATCACTCAACAACTTCTCACCGGTGACATTCGTGTAGGTGTAATTGTCACCATAGCCATCTCCATCTGAGTCAGCCCATTGAGTTTCATCCTCGGGGAAGACATCGATGGTGTCCGCCCAACCATCACCATCTGTATCTGTGCATCCGTAGACGTTTCCTTCTGTTGAAGTTCCGGGCCACCCCGGACAATCATCTCCATCCACGCTCAGTTGACTGTCCCCATAGCCATCACCGTCAGTATCTGAGTCTTGGAAGGGGTCATCGGGGAAGGCGTCCTGTGGATCGGGCGTCCCATCTTGATCACTGTCGGGACATCCGCGCGCTTCTGCCGTCGTCGTCGTACCGTACATTGTCGGACAAACATCATTCTGAGAACCATCGGGATTGTCACCATAGCCATCCCCATCCGTGTCCCACCATTGCGAGGGATCATCTGGGAACCAGTCCCCATTGGGTCCACTTGGGTTGTCTCCATAGCCATCCCCGTCACGGTCCTGACACTGTGTACCATCGGTGGGGAATAAATCTGGATTGTTTCCATTTGGATTGTCTCCACATGACGATTCAACATTGTTGCGATCGAACCCATCGCCATCGGTATCCGCGTGTTGTGTGGGGTCGTTGGGGAAGGCCTCACCAGAGTTGGCGTATCCATCACCATCGTTGTCTCCACAACCATACCAAGCAATATCATCCCATGTCTCGCTTACTTCGTTCCATTGAATTGCCATTTGACTTGTACCGGCTTCCCCTGGACATTCATCACCCATGTTGCCGGATTTGTTGTCACCATAGCCATCCCCATCAGAATCGTGCCACTGTGATGGGTCATTGGCAAATGCATCCGCATCTCCAGCAGGACTCGCTAGTCCTTCACCCGGTTCTCCATTGCCAGGGTTTGAGTATCCATCACCATCAGAATCCGGACATCCAATTCGATCCCAAACCGAGTTACCCCAAACGTGCGGACACCCGTCCGAGACAGTTGTGAATGGTTCATCACCGACCCAATCGCCATCTGTATCATTCCATTGTTCTGGATTGAGTGGGAACGTGTCCACATCGACTTCCTGTTGGGCTGTCATTGTCAGTAATTGGCCGGGCCATTCCGGTGGCCGGATGTTTGTCCAAGTCGCGTTGGCGTAGTTATCTCCATACCCATCGCCATCTGAGTCATCCCATTGTGTTGGATTCTCATCAAAGTGGTCAACTGAACCGTACGGGTTCGGGTCGCGAGGATCGTTTGTGTTGGAAGGGTAACCATCTCCATCGTTGTCAGCCCATTGGTATGGGTCATCATCGAATTGGTCTCCTGCATCTGAGTATCCATCCCCATCCGCATCGGGACATCCAAAGACATCCATGTATGACGTTCCAAACACATTCGGACAAGCATCTGGTTCGGTTGCAGGAGCTGGGTTGTCGCCGTAATTGTCACCATCCGTATCATTCCACTGGGTTCCATCCTCAGGGAAGGCATCGTCAGGATTCAGATATCCATCATTGTCCATGTCTGGATCAACAATCCAGTGGTAAACACCCTCGTCGTTGCGACCGTGGGCTGAAATGATGTAGTTGCCATCCGGGTGCCAATCAACGCCGTAGATGGTTCCACAATTGTTGCCACCGCCACCGCTGGTACAACCACCGGGGCGAGGTGCAGATAGGGTGTCTAACTTGACGCCGGTGGTCGAGTAGAAGATGTTGATACTCGCTCCATCGGCTTGGTAGTATGTGTGGGTGAAGGCCACTTGCGATGAATCGGGCGACCAAGCTGCATCATTGCAAGATGTCGACGTGGTGTAAGACCACATTTCAGCGCCAGTGATTGCGTTGTAGACCCTGGCTCGAGCATTGCTTCCACCCCATGCCGAGCACGCAGAGATCATGTTACCGTCAGGGGAATAGTGCACTGAATTCAAAGTACTGAATGCATTGGTAATCGTACGATTCTCACCCCAGGTATCTGTGTCGATGATGTAAATGGCCTCGTATCCACCGACAACGAGGCGGCTACCATCAGGACTCCAATCCACCGAGTTGTAGTAGACCGTATTGCTTGGATTCAGCGTTTGGAGTACATCACCAAAAGTTGGCGAACTCGTATCAACATCAAAAATCTCAATTTGCCCATCGCCACTGTTTCCATCACGGGTCGCAGCGACCGCAAGCATAGTTCCATCGGGACTGTATTCCAATTCTGTGGCGTCCTCACCATTTGTGGGCATTGTATCATACAATGATCCATCGCTCGCATCGTAGATGCGAACTTCTTCATCGTTGGTATGCATGGCGACATATTGCCCATCTGGAGACCAATCGATATCAGCGGCAGAATCTCCCACCTGAATGGTTCGTAAATTGGTTCGAGTCGCAGTATCCCAGATTCGAATTTCGGAACTACCACCACTATTCTCTGCAGTGGCGTACTGTGAAGCATCGTGATTGAATCGCACCATGATGTAATCATCATTGGATGACTGATAGGCATCTTGTTGATAGCCGCCAGTCGACATCACCCATGGGTCGTTGAGATCACTGGTTCCATCTCCATCACGATCAGGGCAACCGGTCCGATCTAGCGTACTGTTCCCTGCCGCAACAGGACAATCGTCCATGGAATCATCGGTTCCATCTCCATCTGTATCATCAGCCATTGCGCTTGAGACGAACAATGTGCCTGTCACCATCAGGATGGAAAGAAGAATGGCCCGCACCGAGGCCAGTTCTGGTTTGCCACTGACCGGGGCCATAATTCCGGCTTGTTTCCTATGAATAAGGTCTTCCGGTGTTCTTGCATCACGCGCGAGCGCGCGCACGAGGGGCGCTTTTTGGGGTGAAGTTCAACATCAGGGAGGCTGAGGGATGGCTGATGCCGAGCAATGACTTGCGGGTCCACATCGCGGTCGAAGACCGCCTCCTCCTCCATCTTTTGGAACAGGATAATCAGGCAGATCTCTACATGGTCAGCGTCGCAGTCACCCGTCCAGGCATTGCTGAAGCGTGTGCTCTGCACCCACCGAATGTCAGCCGTTCAATGCGAGCGATGCTACGTAATCAATGGGTCAGTGAACACACAAGGACCGTCCGGGGGGAGAGTCGAAGACAGAAGACATGGCAGTTGACTGACCTCGGTCGAACGGAAGCCAGAACTCGCAGCAATTCGTTGGGACTCACACAGGTGCTTATTCGGGATGAAAATGGTGAATTATTGGAAGTCACAGCATCTCAAGCGAGTGCACGATTGGCTGCAGATTTGACCCTCCTTCAAGTTCTGATGCATGCTCAACACGAAGGCGTCCTCACTTTCGGTGACATTCGATTCGGAATGATTCAGAAGCGTGATGGTGATGGCAAACCCGCCCCAGGTCGGTTGACATTGGGGGCTGGTGCTCATGCGACATACCACACAGAACCTCCGCAAACTCGGGAAGTTCACGGCCGTTCAAATGAATTGGAAGCCTTGGATTCCTGGCTCGATTCTCAGGAATCCTGCATGTTGGTTCATGGAATCGCCGGAATCGGCAAATCGACCCTAGCGGCGCATTGGATGAGCCAGCGCATGGAGGGGGATGAACAACTCTCGATTTGCTGGTATCCGTGCCAGCCATGGGATTCTTCCCTGGGTCTTGCAACGTCTCTATTGCACCGGGTAGGCATCGATGCTGCCCATGATCCGGTTCAACTGATGGAGACATTACCTCTCACACCCGGTGCCAAACTCGACATCGATGCGTATCGTCGATTGCTGCTCTCTTACCTGACAGATCCAACCGTCCTACGAGAACGGTTCTCTGAGGATGATGAGCCTGGTCCTCCTCCCTATTTCCTCTTGGTACTCGATGACGTGCATCACATCTCGGAAGAAGCCGCAGATCTTCTCGGTGCCCTTCTCCAAGTGGCCGATTCCTCTCCTCTCAAGTTACTCTTGATTAGCCGAACAACACTGACCTTCTACGATCGTCGCGACGTCCACACCCGAGAACGTGTGAGTGAGATGGCCTTGTCTGGCCTTTCGGTCGAAGACCTTGATGCATGGATTTCTGATCTTGAAGAAGGTGATCTTCCAGCAGCACCCGTTGTCCACCAAGTCACAGGCGGACACCCGTTGGCCATCGAACTGATGGAGATGTACGGTGAGGTGACACATGGCGATTGGCTGCGATTCATCGATGAGGAAATTCTCGATGTATTGCCCGAAGATGAGCGTGAATTACTCGCCACCCTCGCAGTCTCCGAACTGCCCGTTCCTTGGGATGTTCTCGCTGCGGCTTGTGATCACGATGGACATCCACCCGCAGTTCTGTTGGAGCGAGGTCTGTTACTCGAACTGAACGACGGAATGTGGTTGCACGAAGCTCTGCGCGAACGATTGCTCAGAGAGGTCGGTGCTCCTCAGGACGAACGCAGAAAGAAACTCGACGTAGCCCGTGAACAATAGGTTGTTATGGGGCTTCAAATCATAGAGGTTTATGGTAGCACAACCAGGCGACTACAATTATTGCAATGATTGTGGAGAAATGTCAGATGAAGAGATGAAGGAATTCCCTATTGAGGAATGCGGAGTCTGCTTGAAACTGGTGTGTAGTAGATGCACACATTCGAATTGCGGACCCCTTGAAATGTTTGAGTAAACATTGATCAGGAAGCGCGTTTCAATGGGTATTCGGATGAACCCTTGTAACTAGCCCGATATCATTGAATAGATTCACATTAACGCCAATTCATGACGCACTGGGAATATGGTTGGTTGACGCTATCTCCCGATGATGATAAGGAATGGATTTTCAAAAAATTCGATGGCAGCGCAATTCCAAATATTTTCGAATATAATTCAGTTGAATTTGCTCTATATGATTTGGGAAAAAAGAGTTGGGAATTGATTTCTCATATCCATGATGGGGAAAGTTGGTTTGGCCAAGAATTTGTTTTCAAAAGAGAATATGCCTCACATCAAGCAGAACCTGGAGAATTTCTTCGTTAACTGGGTGCTTCGAATAGATCTCCTTAGTCATGATGTTTCAAAGGGGGACCCTCTGAAACACCGGCGACATGCCAATATTCCGACCCAATCTTCTAGTCGGCTCGCCCAATACAAGAGACATGGCCACAGCACTTACCCCGTCCTCTGCGTTTCAAGTGAGTGCTATTTGTTTCCTTCTTA
>JAKUOE010000129.1 GCA_022449845.1 Candidatus Thalassarchaeum sp. | reverse complement strand
CAGCACCACCAGTTCTCGCAACTTCTGGAAGATCGGCATGGCCAGGACGAGGCTGGTCGGGCAGGAAACCATAGTCTCTAGATTTCGCATCCTGATTTCGGACCAAGAGAAGAATTGGATAACCTGTCGTCCGACCCTCATAGACGCCAGACAGTATCTCACAGTGGTCGGGCTCTGTTCTAGAGGAAAGGAGGCGCCGGCCGGGTCGACGTCTGGCTAAATCTTCAATCAGAGTTTCAACGTCGATGGGCAATCCTGGTGGGACACCCTCGAGAAGTGCGCCAACTGCAGCACCGTGGCTCTCGCCAAAAAGCGTGACTCGTACTGAATCGCCAAGACTCATGCCCACCGCTGCACCCTCCGGGTGCAGCGGGAGTATGACATCCTCCTTATGCCTCACCCGAGCGGAAGTTGGTTTCAATGAGGTTCCAGTCGCGTGGTTCGATGGTTTGTCGAACCCGACGAATGGAGGATTCCTGAGCTTCCGGGAGAATCAAAGCGATTGCTGGGCCTGAACCAGAGATGCAGGAGACTCGGCATCCGAGGATGCTCATGTCACCACAGGCCTTGCGTCCAGATGCATCACCTAGGGCCGCTGCAACGGCACGCCCATTCTGAATCATCGCGTTGAAGATATTCTCCTGTTCGACCGCACTAATCGCTTGCTGAAATTGTCCTGCGTGCAGTTGGAAACGCTCTGGATCAGGTTCAATCATTCTGGGTCCACGATCGAGAATCAAAATCTTCCAGTCATCGGAATCTTCGATGTGACCCTCCATCAGAACTCCATTGGCTGCAGGGGCATTGGGATCCACAACTTTCCATCCAGATTCGACAGCAGACCAAGAATCGTCAACAGAACCTGTGAACGAACACCCGCAAGCGAATTGGGCATCAGAGGCGATATCGACAATTTGGTGATTTTCCAAATCGGTCTCTGTGGCGTCGCACAAGGCTCGAATACATGCAACCGCCAGAGCGGCGCTAGACTTCAAGCCACGACCAATCGGGATGTCAGAGCGCACAGCCCAATGCAACTCTTCAGCGTCAGGCAGAGGGTGGCCAGAATCTGTCCATTTTTCGACAACTGCCTGAATCAGGCCATGGGTATCTTTGGGTTCTTTCTTGACCGGGGAATCGCGCAACTGAACTCGGGTCGATAGGTCGATACTCACGGCAGCCCCATAACCTGCACCGAGAGCATGGAGGATGCTGATTCCACCGTGTCCTTCACCTCGACCCAGAACCGCCATACAACCCTCTCCTCAATGCTCCTCGGCAACCGACAGTACGGTCTGGCCAATATGCCTAGCGCTTGCTCCGATGCGGGCAAGCAATAAATCACCCACGGTGATTGAAGTGACAGAAGGCATCTCTCCTATGGGAGAGATGAACCTCACAGTCTCCGCCTGTTGCAAGAATGTCTGCCCAGTGGTTCCACTCTCAGAATGGCTGAAGCGCATCACCAGGAATGGGCGAGATTCAATTTTCATCCGACCAATGATTGCACTGCGAACGATTCCATCGGGATTGCAAACCGCCACCGAATCACCCGCAGCAAGTTCGTTGAGATATCTTGTCGTCCCATCGGCCATCATCACATAGGCATGGACCGCACCGGCATTGACACGAAACGGTCGAGGAGGAACAAACTCACTAGCCAATGTCTCACCATGAACTAGAGCAAGAGCATTGGCTGAAGAACCGATGAGGAGACCTTCGCCTACCTCAAGAATCGAAGTCAAATCAATACAGACACGATCGCCAAAACCACCATCTTCGACAGCAATCACTTCAACGGGAACTATCTCAGATTCTTCTTCTATAGCAATTTCATCACCATCACTACGAATCGCGAGTCGCTCGGTAGCAATCATCTGGGCATCGGCCCAAATCTCAGCGTCATTCGCTGGGAGGAGAAGGCCGTCAACACCAGTCTCAAGGGCAAAAGCGGCCCCTCGAATCGTATCGCTAGAATCGATGCGAGCGACCAAATGTGTGCCACTTCCTTGGGCTGCAGCCACGATGTTTTCGAGCGGAATCATTTGCCAATCGCCAGTGGTCAAGACAAGCCATGAGACAAGGCCAATCATCGATTTTGCAGCATCCTGGCCTTCAGCATCGCTGATATCAACATGAACACCAACAGGATTTGTCGCGGAATCTAGGATTCGGCCGTCCTCGCAAGCGAACAGTGCGGAGTCGATCCAGTCAGGTACGCCATCGCCAGCGGCCAAGAGAACCCGATCTGCAGGATGTGGTTGGAGAATGGCTCCATTGCCGCTCGCTGCATCTAACCACAATTCCATTTCCTCACCTCATCCATCATGCACAATTTCTCGTAGGGCTCGAACGCAGGCAGCTGGGATCTTCGCACCGAACACCTGACGGCCCATGCAAACGCCCGCTCCACCGGCAGATATCGCATATCGAACGATTTCCAATGTTTCGGAGAAACTCCCGCCTTTGGGTCCTCCAGAAATCAGAACAGGGATGGGGACGGCGTCGCAGACCTTGCGGAAACTCTCAGCGTTGCCTGTCCATGGCACTTTGACAACGTGGCATCCCATCTCATAGGCAATTCGAGCGGCGTGGGCAACACCACCAGTGACATCGTTTGGAAGGGCCACTAGATTGGGGCCACGAGGATAGACCATACCCAGAACCGGCAATCCAATCTCGTGGGCTTCCGAGGTGAGTTCCCCCATGTCAAGAATCATCTCAGGTTCGTTCTCATCGCCAAGATTGATTTGGCCAGACACCCCAGAAGCGCCTCGAGAGCGCGCCTCTGAAGCGCTTGCGATTTTGACCTTGGACTGGCTATTTTCTCCACCGTGAGCGGTAGAGGCTGAGACATGACAAACGAAACCATCCCATCCTGTTCGATTGTGTTGATGACTCAACACACCTTTCTGGCAAACGATGGCATCGGCCCCTCCTGCAATGATGGAATCGATGACAGTATCCATTCGATCTAAGCCGTCCTCTGGATAGCCAGAGAGGCCGTGGTCCATGGGGATCCAAACACCACGACCATTCGGCAGCAGCCGTTCGAGACGTTCTGCGAGGCTACCGCTCATGCACAGCCCCACGACTTCCTGCATTTGAGCATTTGTCGACCCGTAGGGTCGACCTAAACGTCCAAATCGACGATGACTGGCGCATGGTCGCTAACGACGAGGCCACCCTCTCTCATGACGGAGGCACGCTGGAGAAGAGGAGCGCCGGCTGCATTCGCCAGAATGTAATCAATTCGCCAGCCACGGTCGAGTTGGCGGGCCTGACCGCGATTCGACCACCAGGAGTAGGGGCCCTTCCCTGGGCCGACTGAAATGCGCAATAAATCGCTCCAGCCCGACTCGAGAAGACGATCAAACCATGCACGCTCCTGAGGGAGGAATCCACTGGTTCCGCGATTGCCGGTGGGGTTCCAGATATCATCCTCAGTGTGGGCGACGTTGAGGTCGCCACAAAGGAACACGGGTTCATCCAATTCGGTGAAGGGGCGAGCCCATTCCAAGAGGTCGTCCATCCAAGCTTCCTTCCAAGATTGGCGGGCATCACCCGAAGAGCCACTGGGCAGATAGCAGTTCAAGCAATGGATTCCGTTGTGATAGGTGTGCAACATCCTCCCTTCAGTATCATCGTAATCCAGAGTGGTAGAGATTCCTCGGCCCATCTCATCGAATGATTCCTTGGACCAAGTGGCGACACCGGAGTAACCCTTCTTCTCAGCGGGATGCATGAGAGTGTGTGGCATGGGTGAGGTCCAATCCTTCGGGAGTTGCTCCGGAAGTGCGCGAACTTCCTGCAATAGTAGGATGTCGGGATTAATGCGCTCAACGAAGTCATCCAAACCCTTGCGAATCGCCGCACGAATCCCATTCAAATTCCATGTGACCAAGCGCATACAAACACCTCACTGCGAGAGATCTTTGACCTTCTCGACGAGATCCATTTTCTTGATTCTCCACATACCGAACGGTGTCAGTGAGATTGAGATAAACACGACAATTCCAATGAGGGTGAAAATAGAGTCATTGGAAGGTGCGACGGTGAAATACGCCATCCAAGTTACGAAAGTGGACATCATCAATTTCGTCCCGAGAATTGAGAAAACACAACCCAATACGCCACCGATTAATCCAATGCCGAGATGTTCACCAAAGAGCATCAAACCCAATCGGTTATTGGATGCCCCCAAGACTCGGAGTGTGGCCAGTTCAGTATCTCTCTCAGCCAAATTCATCACGAGAGTGTTGAACA
>JAKUOE010000128.1 GCA_022449845.1 Candidatus Thalassarchaeum sp. | reverse complement strand
GATTGAATGGAATCGATGATGAGATGGCGTGGTCTCGAACTGAACGATTTGCAAAATTAGTGAACTTCGACAATGATTTGCACAGATCTACACGTGGTTTCTCCCGTGGAATGCGACAGAAAACAGCGTTGTTGCGCGCACTATCACATGGACCCAAGATTCTGTTACTAGACGAACCCACAGGAGGTTTGGATGTCACCAGCGCTCGAATGGTCAGGAAATTGGTACGGAAATTGGGTGATGAGGGTGGAACGGTAATCTACAGTACCCACAATCTTGCTGAGGCTCAACAGGTTTGTGACCGAATCGTGATTATCCACAATGGTACAATCCGAGCCGATGGTTCTCCTGTTGAATTGATGTCTATCGCAGAATCGGCCGACCTTGAGGAAGCCTATGTGGCATTGACGGAAGATGTGGCTCGAACGGAAGCGCCCGGAGAAGATGAGGGGCGAATCGCACGTGCGTGGCGCCGTCTTCTCACAAGAGGGGGTGGGTCGGTTGAGTAAATCGAGGATCCATCTATCTAGAATCATCATCGTCGCCAAGAAGGAGTTGATTGACTTTGTCAGAGACTGGCGTACAGTCCTGGCAATGATTCTGGTACCTTTACTGATATTCCCAGCGATTTTCATCGCACTTCCATTGTTCCTACAAGGAGAAGCAGCAGAACTCTCGGCATACGAATTGACTGTGGAAGTTCAAGGTGATTTACCCGATGATTTGACTGTGCATCTAGATGGGCGAAATCTGATTATTGTGCAAACAGAATTGACCGTAGATGGAACGTTGTCCGTTCCTGGCTCGGATGCGAATCGACTCAACTCAGGGGAAGATTTGCATGCCATTCTACGGCTGCGTGAAATTGATTCGAATGCTTCGCAATCATGGAATTATGCCATCCTCTACTTATCCACAGATGAACTGTCACTCGAAGCGAAAACGAGGACCCTGGAGGCAGTCCTCACATGGGAGGAAGAGGTCATCAATGCCACGCTTGCAGAGAACAATCTGACCCACGACGAGGCTTTTGACCCAATTCATTGGGACGGAGACCAGGCGACTGCTGATGTCGCGAGTGGTGGAGATCTTGCTGCGATGGGGTTGGCGATGTTCATTCCACTTGTCGTCGCCATGTGGACCACGACTGCGGCAATTCAACCATCGATTGATCTAACGGCAGGAGAACGTGAAAGAGGGACGATGGAGGCACTTCTCTGCACACCAACTGCACGTTCCGACCTGTTGTTCGGAAAATGGTTGGCTGTTGCAACCGTCGCCTGCGTGAGTGTAATCGGTCAAATGGCTGGTCTCTTATTTGCCATTAACTTCCTCACAGGTGGTGGATTGGATGCCCCCAGTATATCCACATCCGGGATGCTGTTGCTGTTTCTCCGCGTGATTCTGATCGCCATCTTCGTGGTCGCAATCGAATTGGCGGTTGCTGTCCGAGCCCACAGTGTTCGTGAAGCCGGTAGCATCCTTGGCCCGATGGTGTTGATTTTCATCGGACCCACGCTCTTTGCACAATTTGTCAATCTACAAGGCATCGAAGCTTGGTGGTTTGTGTTGCCTGTGTTTAACATCACATTGGCTATGCGTGAGGCGTTGATGGGGATCTACGACCCGATGCACATCTTCTTGTGGCTCTCAACCTCGCTAGCATACGCAATCGGCGCCATTTGGTGGGCCTCAAAACAGTTCAATCGTGAGGATTTGGTGGAATCTCTGTCATAATACCCCAGTATTACTCAGTGAATACATTGATATGTCATTCGTGGGACGGCGGGCCATGCCCAAAGTCAGTTTAGACGTCCCACAGGAATTGCTGGATGACCTGAAACTCCATGTTGGTGATAGTGGAAAATTCGTCAGTGTCGCCGATGCAATCCGGACTGCATGTCGTAAAATGCTTGACCAATTGGATGCAATTGACGCTCGACATGGTCGACTAGGAGAGGATTGAATGGTTTCCAAAGAAGAAGCTGAGAATGCAGTGAAAACACTGCTTTCGTATATTGAAGACGATGTGACAAGAGAAGGGCTGATGGATACACCATCCAGAGTCATCAATTCATGGAATGAAATCTTCGCTGGTTATCATCAGTCACCGAGTGAAGTTCTCGACTCCACATTCAACAGCGAGGGGTATGATGGAATCGTACTGCTCAGAGACATCGAATTCCACAGTACCTGTGAACACCACATGCAGCCCTTCACTGGTCGTGCACACGTCGCCTACATTCCGACCGATCGAATCGTAGGCATCAGCAAGTTGGCTCGAATCGTCGACTTGCACGCACGACGCCTACAGAATCAAGAGCGGATTACCAAGGATGTTGCAGACGACTTGGAGCAACATGTCGCGCCGTTGGGATGTGCTGTAATTATCGAAGCAACCCATGGATGCATGCAGTGTCGTGGCGTCAAGAAGCAGAATGCTATCATGACCACGTCGGCAATGCGAGGTGTCTTTTTCGACAAGGCCGAAGCCCGATCGGAACTCATGCAATTGATTCGAACCCGAGAACTTTGAGGTGCTCATTTGACTCAAACATACCCGATTGTCGAGATTTTCCATTCGGTACAGGGTGAAGGGTTTCATGCCGGAATCCCACACGTTTTCGTGCGCTTTGGGAATTGCAATCTGCGTTGCGAATGGTGTGATACAGATTTCCTCACCTATGAGGAGCGTGAAATCGATTCAATTGTGGATGAGGTGCTATCGTACAATTGCGACAGAGTCATCTTCACAGGAGGCGAACCGGCGATGCAGGATTTGGAGACGATTGGTTTGATTCTCAAAGAACATGACATCAATCTGTCCATAGAGACGAATGGGACAATTCCTGTCGATCCAATCATCGATTGGATTTGTGTTTCACCGAAGGATCAAGTCTACCCCAATGTAGCCATCAAACAGCGTACTGGGGATGAACTCAAAGTCGTCTATTGTGGCCAATCTCTAGAGATGTATGATGAATTGAAGGCTGGGTTCCCCCATCTTTTCATTCAACCTTGCTACATCGAATCGGATTCAGTGGAACAAAATGGAAAGTCATTCCAAGTGGTTGAACAATTGGTCAAGGACAGTCCGGGATGGCGACTCAGCCTACAGACACACAAGTGCATGGGGGTCCTCTGATGCGTGCTGTCATGGCTCTTTCAGGTGGCATGGACAGCACAGGCCTCCTCATGCGATTACTGGCTGATGGATTCCAAGTGAGTTGTTTGTCATACAACTATGGGCAAAAGCACAGCATCGAATTGGAGCGTGCCCAGGCGAACATTGCCTATCTTGCTGCAAACGGAATCGATGTTGAACATAGAATTGCAGATCTCAGTTCGGCCATGGGTATTTTCCACTCTGCACTCACCACAGATGGATTTGAGGTTCCAGAGGGCCATTACGAAGAGGAACAGATGAAACAGACCGTCGTCCCCAATCGTAACGCGATTTTCGCTTCAATTCTGTATGGGTATGCACTCTCTGTCGCGCTACGCGAAGAGACCGATGTTGTCATCGCTCTGGGTGTCCACAGTGGCGACCATGCCATCTATCCAGATTGCAGACCCGAGTTCTATGAAGCCATAGCCCATGCATTTGAAGTCGGTAATTGGGACAGTGAAAAGGTGTCATTCCATCTGCCCTACATCGATGGAGACAAGGAAACGATTCTACGAGATGCCGAACAGGCACTCGATACACTGAAACTTGATTTTGATACGGTATTCGCCAACACAAACACATCATACAATCCGGATGAGCAAGGTCGTTCATCGGGCCGTAGTGGTGCGGATGTAGAGCGAATTCTAGCATTCTATGCGATTGGGCGAAAGGACCCTGTGACCTATGTTGACTCATGGGACACCGTTCTGGCCAATGCGCTACAAGTTGAACAGGAGATGAAAACATGACCACACGAATACGACGCTGGATAGAGACAGATACAGGACACAGAGTTCCCAATCACAAGAGCAAGTGCTGTCATTTGCACGGACACCGTTACCGATGGGAAGCGGAAATTGAAGGAGATGTTGTCGATGTTGAAGGTGTGTCCGATGAAGGGATGCTGATGGATTTCAGTGATGTTTCTGCAATCCTCAAAGAACATGTGCACGATGTGGTCGATCATGCATTCGTGGTATTCTCAGGTGACGAAGATGCACGCACCGCATTGGCGATGATGGGGCCACAACACAGAACGATCATTGTGGATTTCATTCCGACAGCGGAGAATCTCGCAAAGTGGGCCTTTGAACAAGTCGAGCCTCACATCAAAACCACAT
>JAKUOE010000127.1 GCA_022449845.1 Candidatus Thalassarchaeum sp. | reverse complement strand
CGTTTTGAGGATTTGCTTGCCGAACACATGGAGGGGAAAGCGACTGCCAAGACGCGATGATATCCAGAAGGTGATGATTCTCGGCAGTTGTCCCATCCGCATCGGTCAGGCAGCGGAATTCGATTTCTCGGGTTCACAAGCCTGTCGCGCGCTTCGCTCCGATGGTTACGAAGTCGTTCTGGTCAATTCCAACCCAGCGACCATCCAGAACGACCCTGAGATGGCGGATCGAATCTACATCGAACCCCTTCTCCCCGATGTGGTCCGCCGGATTCTCGAAATCGAGAAGCCCGATGCACTGCTCGCCGGTATGGGTGGACAAACCGCCCTGAACATCGCCAGCAATCTCGCCCACAGTGGCGCATTGGCTGAATTGGGTGTCGAATTGATTGGCTGCGACCTGCGCGCCATTGACGAGGCCGAAGATCGCGATTTATTCAATCAGGTCTGTGAAGAGATTGACTTGCCCATCTCTCAGGCCATGGCTTGCAATTCAATCGAAGAGGTACTTGCTGCCGCCGATGAACTCGGCAAATTCCCGATTTTGATTCGCCCCGCGTTCACTCTAGGTGGATTGGGTGGTGGAACGGCATGGAATAAGGGTGAACTGGTCGAGATTGCGAGCCAAGGCATCCTTCACTCACAGATTGGCCAGGTACTCATCGAGGAGAGCATCCTCGGATGGCAGGAATTTGAGTACGAAGTCATGCGCGACACCAATGACAACTGCACCATCGTGTGCACGATGGAGAACATCGACCCCATGGGCATCCATACCGGCGAATCGATTGTGGTTGCACCGGCACAGACACTCTCTGACCGAGATCACCAGGAACTTCGTGATGCCTCACTTCGTCTCATCCGCAGCCTGGATATCAAGGGTGGATGCAACGTTCAATTCACCGTCAATCAAGATACAGGCGAGTATCGAGTCATCGAAGTCAACCCCCGGGTCTCTCGCTCTTCTGCCCTCGCCTCAAAGGCGACGGGGTATCCAATCGCGAGGATGGCGGCCCTCATCGCTGTGGGCTATACACTCGATGAATTGCCCAATCCAATCACGGGAGAAGGGACCACTGCCGCCTTTGAACCCACACTGGATTACGCTGTCGTGAAGATTCCTCGTTGGCCCTTCGATAAGTTCCGAACGGCTGACCGTACCTTGGGTACGAGCATGAAATCGACCGGAGAGGTCATGGCCATCGGCCGTAATTTCGAGGAAGCCATGCTGAAAGCTGTCGCCTCATTGGAATATGGTCAACCACACCCACGTCCGTTGACTCTGGCTGATGCTAGCGATGGCGAATCGATGGATGAGCGTGCACACGAACCTCTGCCTGACGACATTCTCGCCAACTGGCTCAAGGTCGCCACCGATCGACGCCTCGGTGCTTTGTTTGAGGCATTCAGACGCGGAATGGGTATTGAGGAGGTCAGAGACGGCACTGGAAACATCACACGATGGTTCCTTCACCGATTCAAGAAGATTGCCGACATGGAGGCCGAGATTGTAGCGGCTGACTGTGACGCGAGTGAGATTACAGAATCCCAGATGAGGGCTTGGAAATGTCTTGGCTTCACGGATGCTCACATTGCTGACGCCATCTCAGGATTCCCTGCCAGCGGCTGGAGTCGATTGCCTGAGGGTCGCACTGAAATTGATGTCATGAACCGCAGACATGAGTTGGCCATCCATCCGCGCTTCCGAATGGTCGATTCCTGTGCTGCTGAATTCGCGGCAGTCACCCCGTACTATTACGCAACATACGAAGGAGGTAGCGCCCCCCTCGGTGTCGACCATGTTCCCGATGAGAAGGTCGTTGAGCGCCAACGATTGGTGGTCATCGGTTCGGGCCCCATTCGCATCGGCCAGGGTATCGAGTTCGACTATGGCGCCGTACATGCCGTTCAGGCGATTCGCGAAGCCGGCCATGAAGCCATTCTTGTCAACAACAATCCCGAAACCGTGAGTACAGACTTCGACACCTCCAATCGCCTGTATTTCGAACCATTGACCACTGAGTGCGTATCGGAGATTCTTCTCAGAGAAGGTGCTGATGGCATCCTCCTACAGTTTGGGGGCCAGACAGCCCTCACCCTCGCCCTACCTCTCGATGACAGAATGAAACACCTTTCCGGTCTCGGATTGGAGTGTTCGATGCTGGGTACTTCACCCGATGCAGTCGATGAAGCCAGTGACCGTGAGCGCTTCGAGGCCTTTGGAAAGCGCAGTGTCATCCGTTTACCCGAAGGTCGAACCGGCAAGACACCCGCAGCGATTCGTGCGGCTGTTGCAGAAATCGGCTACCCTGTTTTGGTCCGCCCGTCGTATGTATTGGGTGGACGAGGCATGGAGATTTTGACCGATGATGCTCAACTAGAGACATACATGGCTGACGCCTACATCGCTCCCGACAAACCACTGTTGGTCGACGAATATCTCGGAGGATCTATTGAACTGGATGTCGATGCTGTGTGCGATGGTGAGGATGTTCTCGTTGGAGCGGTGATGGAGCATCTGGAAGAGGCTGGAATCCACAGTGGAGATTCGACCTGTTTTATCCCGACTCAGAACGTAAGTGAGGAAATACTTGCTAAGGTTCATGAGTGGACGAAAGAGATTGGTATCGGTTTGAATATCCGTGGCTGCTTCAACATCCAATTCTGCATCTGCAAGGATGAGCTCTACGTCTTGGAAGTCAACCCTCGTGGTTCACGCACCTTCCCATTTGTCGCCAAAGCAACGGGGATTCCCTTGGCGCGAATCGCCGCTCACATCACCATCGGTGATCAATTGGCTGACATGGAGATTCCACGTCGACAGACCGATGCGGTCTGTGTGAAGGCCCCCGTATTCCCATTCCTCAAACTCCGTGGATTGGACCCTGCACCCGGACCCGAGATGAAGAGTACGGGCGAGGTCATGGGCAGCCACGTCGATGCCGCATCCGCCTATCTCAAGGCCCGCCTCGCAACCGAACTGCCGGTTCCAACTCGTGGCGGTGTCTACCTGACTGTGAAAGATGAGGACAAGGGACACCTCATCCCCATGGCTCGTTCACTTCGCGAGATGGGCTTCAAACTCCATGCGACTCAGGGCACGGCTCGACATCTTCGCGATGTTGGTGGTTTGGATGTCGATACCTGCTATCGGATTGCCGAAGGCCAGAGCCCAGACGCACTGGACCTGATGCGCACAGGCAAGATCCAACTCATCATCAATACGCCTCGAAATAGCGGTGGTGCTGTACTGGATGGCAACATGATGCGACGTCTCGCCGTTGAACTCAACATTCCCTTCGTCACCACGATGTCTGGCGCGAGAATGGAGTGTCAGGCGATTGCCGTTGCCCAAGAAGGAATGCCAGAGCCCCGACGATTGATTGTCGATTACGTCTGATTAGCAAGCATCGTACGCTTCGATGATGTACTTGGTGAATGGACTGGTCCAGGCCAATTCAGAGAGCCCATCCTCTCCATCGGAAGAATAGATTTTGACAACGTCCTGCACCCGAACGTTCCCTTCTGCCGAACGCGCAAGGATGGTCTTGGCCTTGAGGACCTTGCCTGTGCCGTGCGGATCGAAGACGGTATCCAAGGCATCTGATAGGAACCAATCGGCTTTCCCATCTGCTTCTCCTTCGTAGGTCTTCTTGGCCGCACCACGGCGTACGGTTGGTGTGGCTGCCTTCTTGGAGGCCTTGGGCTTGAAGGTAGAAGATCCACTGGTTGAAACCATCTTTCGTCCACCGCCTCTGGCAGCCAAGTCGGCTCGAACCTCTTCTTCGATACTTTCACGAAGTTCTCCTTCGACCTTCTTGCGCAATTCTTCTTCGACCTCTTCGAGAATCTTTGGACGCAGTTCCGCTCCAATCTTCTCAGTCATCGCACTCTCATCTAGAGAGGCCAACTGGCCCGCCAGATCATCGCGCTGTGATTGTGCGGCCTGTGTTTCAGTGAGATAGTGAGCAGCGACTTGGACCAGACTGGGTTCCATGGCGGCTTGGGCCTGCAATTGGACGACTTCACCGGAGTGGTCTCGCCACTTGCGCCACTGAAGCATGGGGTGAGAATGAATGTCTGAACCACACTTGGGGCAAAATGACCGCTTGGGTGGTTTGAGGACTGGAATACCACGCAGGTCCTCATTGGTCAGGCTGGTCTCATCGATTCCACCTGCTGCAATATCGTGAATGTGGTGGCTGGCCTCCATGCCGAGTGCCATCGCTTCGAGGAACAATGGGTGTCGGGTGTTGATGGAACCAGACTGTATGTGGCCCCATGCATCGGTTTGTGAACTCATCAGTGCGACAGCGGCTGCAGCG
>JAKUOE010000126.1 GCA_022449845.1 Candidatus Thalassarchaeum sp. | reverse complement strand
CTAGAACGGGCAGAAGGGCGTCCTCGAGTCGGCTGTATCGGATCACGATCGAAATGGCAGGCCTTTGAGAAAAGCGCCATAGAACCAGGACATTCACACGAATCGCTCGATTCTGTCATCTGTCCCATTGGAGTCAGCATTGGAGCCGAATCTCCACAAGAGATTGCCATCGCCGTCCTTGCTCAAATTATCTCAGAGGTCAAAGGGGTTGAACCCGCGGGACCATCGTGGAGAGAATAGGGTCGAATCACTCTTCTTCTTGGTACATCCCAATCTCATCTTCGTCCCGCAATGAGTCCGTCTTGGCCACGTAAGAGCAGCCCAGCAGTGAGAGGATACCGAGCATCCAGATGAGGAGTGTGATTTCATCGATGAACATCGCATCGGCTCCATCGAAATTTGTCCAGTAACTGAAGGATTGCGTGTTGGTAATCACAGCGTCCTTGAAGGTCACTGATTGCTCTTCAGTCATCGATGAGGTCTGCGAGATTTGGAACACGGGTTGAAGATCTTCTAGGCTCGGATTCGTGGCCCCGATTCCGCGTGTATCGAGATAGAAGTAGGAATTCATCTCACCGGCAATGGCTGCATCGACGTTCGGCTCCATCTCCATGACAACCGTGCCACCGAAGTAAACGGGCAGCGCTCCCGGGAAAATGTCGAGGACATTCTCCTGAGCCAGCAACTTGGCTTGAATCGGGTTCTCAAGCGGATCGATGGTGAACGTATGTGTATCCGTTTCGATTCCATAGACTGAACCCTTCCCAGTGATTTCGCTTGTCGATACGGCATACCCACCCAGATTGGCGGTGGCGGGCATGTCGGATGGATAGTAACTACCCACGGCACCCGATTGGATTACAGGGTCGAGAAGACCGTATGCGGACGCGTTGCGTGAAGGAGTCCGCCAGGGAAGATGGATGTCGCCATCCTCAGCGATAATCTGGCCTGGTTCATGCTCCCCATCTGCGCCGGTGTACACAGAGTATACCGAAGCGGAATTGGTTGAGCAGGGGCCGTTGACATCGGAATCACCACAACCGAAGAAGGTGGCGTTCTTTTCCAAGGAAGCCCAGCCGCTGAGCGGATCTTCCCAGCCGAATAGCCACTGGTTGACAGATTGTGTCTTGTAGGGCAATACATCGAGGAAAGACTCCAGTAGAGGTTCGAGGAACTGATCGAAGACTGTGTAACTGAAGAGCCAGCGCAGTGCGCTAGCAGAATTGTTGTCCAATCCGTAGATTTCGGCGACCAGCGCATCGGTCCATTCGTGAACCGTTCCGCCAGCTGCAGGAATGTAATTCTCATCCATGGGCACCGAATACCCCATGATTTCACCATAGAGGAAATCCTGAGCAAATGAACCGATGATGGAATGTGGGCCTTCAAACAGCCCAGCAGTCACATCTGGTTCGAGGTCAATCAACTCATTTCCATACACCGTACTCCACAGGGGACCAAGGTCAGTACCTACATTGAGACCGAGCGTGATATATTCGTGGTTGATGGGGTCAATCGAACCGAACGCCTCCCAAAACCACTCATCTGCATTCATTTTCCCAGAGCCACCGGCTAGAATCATCTCGAAGTCGTTGTCAGCCAAGAACCACTCACCAGCCCAGTCTAGGCCAATGCCAATCAAATCAGAATAGCCAAATCGGTTGGATGGATCGAGGGTGTATTCATCGATAACTGCGAAGGGGTCGTCCTGAGCACCTTGTAGGAAATGAGTTGAACCGCACAGAATCTTCTGACTATCACAACTCAGTAGGCCAACGATGGTTCCATCGACCTCACCGAACAAGAGATTCTGTAGGGTTGCCTCATCGGCGATTCGGCGGCCAGTCATCTCTTCAAGGCGGTCATTCAGGTCATCATGACTCGCAGATTCAAGTTCGGCACCGCCTCCATGTGATGTGTAGCGTGCATTGACGGCATTGTAGATGAGGGCATCGAGCATGCCAGTCATTTCAACGTCAACACCAACGCCGACATCTCGATCGACAGTATATCCGAACAGGGTGGCTCTGTTGACTGAATTTTCACCCATGTCAGGTTCTCCACCTCGAATCATGAGCATGGGGCCGATGTCACAAGTCAACGCAATACAAACGGTGTTATCGCCTGGATCCTTGGCATGATAGAGAACGTTGTCCAATGTGAAATTGGCTTGATCTGAATGAATATCTTCAACATCAGCCCAACCCACTTCAGCACGCATGGCTTCTACACCAGCAGCAGCAATATCCTCACTGGTCCAAATTGAGGGAGCGCGCTCGCTCATGTCGACATACATCATGTCACGCGCGTATGCGCCCTTCACGAACGAGGAACCGAAGTCGATGGCGCTACCAGCAGCACCAATCTTCTGGGTGTTGAACAGGATGTTGATGTTGGTCAATTGAGTGTCCCCTGACATGCCGTCAGACCATTCGTAGACGTTGTATTCACGATATGTGAGTGTGCCTGCGGATTCATCGTGATACAACACTTCTCGCTTGGTGGTCAGTTCGTAGGTAAAGGGTCCCATCTTCTCAAATTGCATATCTGCTGAGTCGTCCGCCTGCAATTCGCCGACATTGGTCAAATTCCATGCATAGAATGAACGTGTAGAAGTGGCGTTGAGCCACTCATCATCTTCCCAGGTTTCATTGGTCATAATCGTCGCTTCCGAGAGCTTCTCTTCGACGACGTCCATGACGAAGGGTGAGACGACAAACAGGTTCGTACTAATCAGAAGAATTCCAACGATGCCCAGTGCGGTGGCCTTGGCGTTCATGGCTGCGCACCCCCGGGTTCAATGAATAAGCAATACGGACGAGGGCTGTTCGATTTTCGACTGAAAATCTCTACATTGTCTGGCTCAAGGTTTAACATCCAATCAACGAAGCCCCGCGCATGGTATTCGGCCTTCGCGACAAGGTCATGATTGGCGTCGGTCTGACATTTCTGCTGTTGAACCTCACACTTCTGCCGATCGTGTTCACCGGAGCTGTGCCGGATGCTGTTGATGAGAAGTTTGAGACATTCCCGTTGGATGCTGCCTGTGGCGAAGATGGGGATTGTGCAACCGTCGAGGACGATTGGGCCATCTCGACATCGCAACGCGATTATTTCGCATGGGATGTGACGAATCTGGACGATGTGATGGACAATGGAGCCACACCGACCTATCAGAAGATGGGGCCGTTCACCTATGACATCACGTCGACAAAAACACTCATCGAACATGATGCAGAAGCCGGCGAATTAACCTACAATCAGGTCAAATCTTTCGAATGTGCTGCAGACAGTCCAATGCCCTGTGACACCGAGATTACACAGTTGAACATTCAGTTCAGACCCCAAATCATCGGAGCGACCGGGACAGCATTCAATGGCATCATGGATCTGACCAAGATTGGCTTCGCGAGCGCGGTAATGAATCAAGACCTCAACACCACCCAGGCTGGCATCGCCACATATCAATACATCACATCTGTGACCAATGCAGGAGGGGGAGGCGGATACGGGACGTATGGAACTGCTGCCCTCGGGACGGCTGAGGCCATGGGCAAGGTGAGTGTCATCATGCCCAATATATTGGATGGAAATCCATTGCCGGCACCCGATTGGTCTGAAGGGATCGATGAGGCGCTGTATTCTACATTCCATCCATTGGACCCTGAGTTCAATGTCTCACTACGGGACCCAGCAGGCCCGGTTGGATTCATGGGGCTGGGGACACCCGAAATCTTGGTCTCCACAGTCATGGACGATCCAGCCAATTCGACAACGGTGCATCGTGCGTCTGCATACGGCTATCTAGCGACGATGATGATTGACACCGATGGCGATGATATCGAGGATACAGAAGTACCAGACTACGCGCAGACGTTGATTCGGGATTGGTCACTCTATGTCATCACAGGTTCGGAATTCCAGGAGAATGGTGGAGGTTCTGATTTCACCGATAGCGACGACATCGCCGACCGATTGCAAAATCTGTTGGATGTCGATTTCGAAAATGTGGACAATCTGAATCTAATGATGGGTGGAAACGGGACTGACACACCGCTTGGATTACTGGCAGAGAATGCGGACGGCACCGGTTTCGGATTGGCTGCATTCCTCGCCATGGATGCTGAAACGGCCATGCCGACGTATGGGTTGGATCAAACTCAGTACGATGCGATTTTCACTTGGGCCAATGGATGGGCCACTTCCACCAGTGCAATGCAACTGGCACTCGTCGGTGGAACGGGGACAATGACAGCAGGAAAATTCGTCAATACGACCTTTGGGGGAGAGGACCCCATCAATGGCGGCTATCTCGAACGAAGTCTGAATCTGGGCGGAATG
>JAKUOE010000125.1 GCA_022449845.1 Candidatus Thalassarchaeum sp. | reverse complement strand
GACATCGAACTACGACTAGAAGAGGTGTATTCACTAATCCCACCAGACAATTCATCGTTCCAAGAGTACTCTCTAGTGGCGTCAGTAAAATCCGAAATCGTGCCTTCAGCACTGTCGGGGACACCGTTTGAATCTGAATCTGGGCAACCCATCAACCCTGTTGTGGATGTGCCCGCAGCAAATGGGCAATCATCGATTGTGTCATCAAATCCATCACCATCTCCATCGGCTGCAATCGCACTCGGTGACCAGAATAGCAACGATGTTACCATCAGAAAGGTCAGAAAAATTGACATGCGACGATTCCGATTCATGATTCTCACAACGTCATTCAGTGTTTGATAGTGTCGCTTCCCCGTGCGAGACGACTACGTCGTCTTCAAACATCGAGTCCGCCGCCATAATTTCTGTCGAATGTTCAGTGGATGACGAGGGCCACATCACCCCCAACGGATTCGTTTTTCTCGTTTTTCGAACGAACATCATTTGGAAGATACTGAGAAGTATTACTATGATGCTGAGGGCGACAAGGTTCTGAATCGAGCCAATCGTTTTCAATTGCTCACCGTTCGTCGCTTCTGGTGCATCCAAAATGGTGCTGATTTGGAGTCGTTGCCGGTTGCCTGCTGCGTCGACAAGGTCGAGAGTTGCTGTCCAAACCCCGGGCTCTCCATCAGTGGAGAATGATTTGGGCTGTATACCATCGAAATCAGGACCCTGGCCTGATTGGCTGAATATATCCCTGTCATCATTCTGAATATCAATGGACCAAGCCAACACATCAGTACTGAGGATAGAGACATCCACCGAGGCGCTGCAATCAGCCACCGCAGGCGTCCCCCACACAGGAGCTGTGGGTTGACGTTCACATTCCGTAACATTCCAGATAAGGTTCGCACTCGGGGCGGTCTTGTCAGTGATGATGGTTCGAGAATCCACAACTCGATTTCCGGCGAGATCCGTTTGATGGGTAATCATCAGCCATTCCCCTTCAAGAATGGGGAGGTTGGCGACAATATCGAAAGTACCGTTCTCTGTACAATTGCCTTCAGTGATGATGTTGTTGACATCGACAATCACAGGAAGTGCATATTCACATGTACCGACTACATTTGCTATAGAGCGATATGTTGAGTGAGTATCAACGGGAGAATATACTATCAATTCTGGATATGTCTGATCAAGGACCACAGTCAATTCGTAAACGAAGGTTTTCTCCAGTGCGTTTAGATGGAAAACAAGGTTGTTGTCTCCAACATTAAGATCGAGGGGGACACTAACCCGACCATCTTCAATCACGAACAGGGAGCCATTTTGTCCATCATGCCACCATGAATAGATCTGGTCTGGACCCAGTGTGAGGTGAGCCCAGACCCGGGATGTATTGACATGTGTATTATTCCAAGTCGCTTCTAGTGTGGGCCAATAGGTCTCTTCGGGTAGGATGGTATCAATGCAGGATTGAGCAATGTTTGAATCGACGATTCCTTCGATGGCGGAACTGTCCGTCGCATAGATGCATACAGAATGATTTCCAGTTCTATTGAGTCCAGTTAGTAATTGCTGACTACCATTTTGATAGCCTCCTGTCGACCATACATGCTCACCATTAATTTCGACCCATTGATAGCTGAATTCACTCACATTCCACTCAATCTCTAGATGGTGGTCTGGTTGAATCTGCAATTCGGTTGGAGTGTTGATTTGTATTTCTGGTGCCGTTCGATCAATCAGTATTTCAGCAGAGTGAGTGCCTGTATTGTTGGCCCAATCAGTCACTGATAATTGCAGTTCATACAAATCATCTGCCCAATCAGTGAAGTTGATTGTGAAGCGGTTCTCTTCCATGATGGGGCGATTGGAACCAGGGACTTCATCCCAAGGTGGAGCATTGTCCACATGACACTGTTGTTCCATTTCAATTCCCTTTGACGAATAGACAGAGAGGCAAATATGACGTCCATCGAACAATCGAGAAATCGAGAATTCTCCGACATTGAAACTGTATGGGAACAATTGCACGGGGACAAAGACATCTCCCCATTCAGCGACTCGGATGGAGTCGAATGATAACTGGGGTGTTGGTCCTGTATTCGCTGGAGCCCATGGATCGTAAACCATGCTAGCATTGGCGTGATTCCAATTTCCTGCCGGATCTCTTGCAGTGAAATAGAATTCATTCAATCCGTGCCATCTCCATGTCGATGTATCCCACATATCGCCATCGAGTGGATTGTTGTCAGAATTCCCCCAGATGGTGGGCTGGAGTGTCAAGTTCAGATTGACCCTGCCTTCATCATCGACCTGTAATTCAGTTCCATTCATCCAGAATGATGCTTCAGGGTCCGTCATCACCCATGTATCATTGACTTCGTCCTGATTGGTGAACATTCGCCAATTGTGAATGGCAATAATCGGGGCGATGTCGTCATGCTCAATCCGAAGATGAGTCTGGTCCAATCGATTCGTATAATCCAAGACTTGGCCGGAATAATCGTGCCATTGGTTGTCACTCGGTAGGCTCCAATTCAACCATGCTGACCTCAATGTCATGTCATTCCATCTCATCGATGGAGCGGTGTAATTGGCTACATCACCGGTTGGAGGAACCCAATTGGATGATGTTGTCAATTCAAGGCGATCGAAATCGACACCGGATTCCTTCACCCAAACATCCACCGTATGACGACCGATGGGTGTGACATTCAGATACACGGGTACAGAGGATGACTGCAAGGGGTATGAATTGGACCAAGTCCAGTCGTTGGAAAATGGAGCCATCACATATCGTGCGGTGGTTTGGGTCGCGCCGTCAAGCCCCACATGGATTGAATTTGAGGATTCGCCATGCTGGTGCATTCGTACCCAAATCCAGTATATTCCTGTTGTATCAAATTCGACATCCCAGGAAAGTCGTGAACCGTTCGTAGATAGGCCGGAATCGAAACCGTTTGCGGACGAAGTCATGTAACCACTCCCTGAATAATTCGACCCACTATCGGCCAATACCCAATCAGGGCTTGTGCCAGAATAGATTCTCATTGCGGATTCCGCTTCCAATGAAATGGAATTGTTATTTGTCGCATAATGATCACCCTGACTGTAATGTGGATTCGAATTCCAATGCTGCCACAGATCAAGTGTGTCATTGCGAGGCGTGCCATCAATCGAGAGCGTTTCAAACGTTGAATCGGTCGGAAGTGTGCCGGCAATTTGGTTGTCAAAATTGAAACTCAGGCCACTGATATCGAACCCTGTTCCTTGGTCGATGGTGTGCATCGAGATGGGGAGCGTTTCGTTGGTTCGGGTTCCGTTGGGAAGTGAGAATGAAATCTCGGGTGCGGGGTCGATGAGGATGAAACTGTAAGGCAGACGAATCAGCCCGCCACTGGCCAGGGTGAGATCAACAAAGCCCCCCCAGATCCCTGTACTCAACGGCCGATTCCATGTGATGTTGAGTTCAACAACACTCGCAGGAATCGCTCCACCTAAGGCATTCGAACCATTGGTGTAATTTGCGAGAATCTGGGTTGTGTTCATTGTATTGAACCCGGTGATACCAAGGTCAGTTCCCCCAATCTCTGACCAGCGTAACCAGAAGTTTGTGGATGACGCTCTCAGGTCATATCCATGAACAACCACCCAGTAAGTATCTGCTTGCCCACCACTGTATGCGATGGACTCATCGCAATTGAAGTTGCCAGAACTCCCTACCTGTTCGTTCCCCCAATCCAATACCCCATTGCTGTTCTTGTCTCGATAGAGATACATGTCAAGGTCGATGCCCGATAGATGACAACCAATCTCGACTTCAATCAGTTCATTCGCTGCGGCATTGAATTCACGAATGTACGAAGAAGTTGTGACATCACTTGGATCGTCTTGATAGGCAGTTTCACTAGAAAGGTACTGTGGAATCGTGAAACCGTGAGCATCGATGCTAGAAACATCAATGGGGACCGTAGAGCCGATTCGATGGGAAGAAATACCGCTCATTTGACTCCAATTGGAAAGCGTCGTCGACAATCCGGAATCCAGTGGAGAGATGTATCCGACACTAATGTTCAGGGGATTGTCGTTGGTGTTTACACCATGCATCGCCGAATGCAGGAGCATCTGTTTGGTTCCCGGCGAATCATCGGCGATGATAATCTCACGGCTCCCTCCTCCATTGGTGTAATGCGCATATTTCCCGCTGCCTTGATGTTGTCCGACTGAACCCGTTTCCATGACGACGGTTCGTGGCCCGTAAGCTGCAGGGTCATCCAGATAGATTGGGTGGTCGGCCTCGCTCATCCAATGTACATCGACATCCGTGTATGGGTTGTCTGGCCAATCAATGTCGACCAT
>JAKUOE010000124.1 GCA_022449845.1 Candidatus Thalassarchaeum sp. | reverse complement strand
GACGCTGTACCTTGACTTGGGACCCAGTCAACGGTTGTGTGTCCACTTCAATCTTTGAGAAGCTACCAGAGGCCGTGTCAATCTCATTCCAAGCGACCCATGCATCGCAATCCGCACTTCCACCACCAGGCCACTGTCGACCGCTGGTTTCGCCATCAGTACCGTTGGGTGGATCTGTCCCCCCACCAGATTGGCAATCCATATCGGCCGAGACCACGACTTTCAGACGCTCACCCTGCTCAACGGTAAAATCAGGATTCCCGCCCCAACTGGGGTGGAAATAGCGCTCATCGAATCCACAAGAGTTTCCACCCCATGCGTCAGGTGAGCATGCATCAGTAGTCCAATATTCAGTTCCAATAATCGAGGTCCCAGCGATGACGGAGACTGTCCAGTCAACGGTCGAGCCTTCCTGTCCAGTCGCCTTGAGGAATAGATGAATGGTTAACTCGTATTGATTTCCGTTGGGTGCACCACTGATAATCAAATCCGAGAGCATCTGGTCAGTCGAAAATTCAACGTTGGTCCCCGATGCAGATTCTTCATCCTGACCTCCGCTTTCAGGGCGTTCAGTCGTGATGCGGCCATCGGTTGGGTGTCCACCAGGAGCGGAGGCGAAATACAAATCGTAACTGACGGTGTTTGTGTGACTGCGGACCGTTTCTGATTCTAGCGATTGAGCGCTTGGGACCATGTTGAGTCCGAACGAAGAGAGCATGACTGCAACCAATAGAATGGCGACAGTCGTCTTGCCTCGAGATGCGCCTAGCATTCACTCACCTATGGTGACCCGCGACACTGAGGCCATTAAACCATTCCAGCAATCGCATGATTCATACATCAGTCAGAATGTATGCATCGTAGATGCAAAAAGATGGCGATTTAGTGCAGGAGGTGGGATTTGAACCCACGTAGGCATTGCCCCCGGAGCTTAAGTCCGGTGCCGTTGGCCGAGCTTGGCTACCCCTGCAGTCCGGTTGAGCAAGGCTCGGGCTTTCAACACTACGACAGTGACCAGCCGCCATCGACATCGATGATCTGTCCCGTGATGTAGGATGGCCCGGTAGCCAAGAACAGGACGGTCTGTGCAATCTCTTCGGCAGTGCCTTGCCTTCCCATCGGTATAGATGAGAGTACTGCGGACCTTTTTTCCTCTGATTCCCAGTCCTGAAAAATGATGGCTCCCGGTCCAACCGCATTGACTCGAATCGTGGGTGCAAGTTCCTGAGCTAGACTGCGTGTCATCGACAGTAGAGCGGCCTTCGAAGCACAGTAATGGCTGTGTTCGGACCAATCCCCTCGACCACTAGAGTTGTCGATCATATTGATGATGCAACCGGGTTGAGTGGGGCCTTCAAATCGAAGGTGCGAGGCGGCTTGTTGAATCAACATCAGAGGAGCCTCTGCATTGACCTTCCACATCATGTTTGCAGCATCTGAAGTCATCTCTTCGAGAGGTATGCTCTCAAATATAGATGCGTTGTTCACAAGGATGTCCAAACGACCGGCGCGATCGATTACTGCATCAATCAGTGCACTTCGATCCTCATCCTCAGCTAGGTCACCTCGAACCACGAAAGCCTCACCTCCATTCGCCTCAATTTCTTCGACCAAATCCTCAGCGGCGGCGAGGCTGCGGTGACAGTGGACGGCGACGATGGCGCCCTCTCTAGCGAGGGTTCGGCAGATTTCAGCGCCGATGCGTGCTGCGCCTCCAGTCACCAATGCGACTCTGTCCTCAAGCGTCCCGGTCATGCCTCTTGCAGGTGCTTCTCACCCTTCAACGCTCCGAGCCCGACCCTAGGGTCGGGAAACAAAGGATTAACCGAGTCCGATGTTGACGAACGACCGGGGAGCGGAGAGCGTGACAGGAAAGCGACTGCCAATGGCCACCGGGACCAAAGGTCGCACCGCCATTGAGCGTCGAAAGGATGCGAGGAAGAGACTACCCTCATGGTTCAGGACACACTTGCCTACCGGAGATGCACAAATCGCATTCAATGATGTTCGTTCCAACGTGTTGGAGCACGAACTCAACACTGTCTGTCAGGAGGCACAATGCCCGAATATCCACGATTGCTGGGGACGAGGGACAGCCACATTCATGGTCGCAGGTGAAGAATGTACCAGAGCCTGTAGATTCTGTGCGGTCGGGACGGTCAAAGACCCACCCCCACTGGATCAGAGTGAACCGGAGAATCTCGCTGAAGCCGTCGACCTCATGGGAGTGACACACGCAGTCATCACCTGTGTGAATCGAGACGAGTTGCCCGATGGTGGAGCGGCTCACTATCGGGCCTGTCTGGAGGCTGTACACGCTCGTCGCCCTGACATCGGGCTTGAATTCCTCTGTTCTGATTTAGACGGGAATCTCGAAGCCTTGGCGGCATTGCTGGATGGATTGGAGTTGAGAGTCTTCGCACACAACGTCGAATGCGTCCCACGCCTAGATACGGTCGTCCGAGATCACCGTGCTTCGTTCGATCAATCACTGAAAATCCTGCAAGAAGCGAAACGTTTGCGGCCTGATATTCTGACAAAATCAAGCATCATGGTCGGTGTTGGAGAGACCGATGAAGAGGTTATTGAGGCCATGCGGAGATTGCGCGAGGTCGATGTCGATCTATTGACAATCGGACAGTATCTGGCACCATCTCCTCGCCATCTCACCGTGGATCGATTCCCAGAACCAGAGGTGTTTGGAAT
Source organism: Candidatus Thalassarchaeum sp. (assembly GCA_022449845.1). Taxonomy (GTDB): domain Archaea; phylum Thermoplasmatota; class Poseidoniia; order Poseidoniales; family Thalassarchaeaceae; genus MGIIb-P. The sequence continues at coordinate 1,697 of JAKUOE010000124.1, read as the reverse complement.
CTGGGATCAAGCCGCCAGAGAATTGGGTTTCAAGGCAGTGGCTTGCGGGCCACTGGTACGCTCGTCCTATCGTGCTGGACTCCTCTACGAGGAGGCAAAAGGTGGCCCGGTGACGCTCACCTACGGTGAACCGAGAAACGGCGAAACGCTATGAGGGACTTTGGAGTGGTGAGAATTATGGGCGATGATGAGAACACAAATTTGCACGTTCCTGTGCCACCTCATCGAGAAGGAGGTACCTCCTTCCCATCACCGCATGATATTCCAGCCGGCCATCATGAGAAGGTGGAGATCGACTGTGCGGGATCTGAAAAAAGAGACATCGCCTATGGTTTGCTCCGAGTACTGAATGATGACGATGAAGCGGTCGGCGCCTGGGACCCAGGGCTCGATGCTGAAACACTTCGCAATGCTCTGGAACACATGGTTCGAATCCGTGCGTATGATGATCGCATGATGAAGATGCAGCGACAGGGTCGCCTCTCATTTTACATGAAGTGTCTCGGAGAAGAAGCGGTCAGTGTCGGCGCCGCAATGGCGATGGAAAACAGAGACATCGTCATCCCATCGTATCGGCAACAGGGGTTGCTATTCGTTCGTGGACGAAGCCTTGTCGACATGATCAGTCACTGTATCACCAATTCCAATGACAATGTGAAAGGACGGCAAATGCCGGTCCACTATTCATGGAAGGAAGGGAACTTTGTCTCAATTTCAAGTCCAGTCGGCACACAGTATCCACAGGCGGTCGGAGCAGCGATGGCCTTCGCTTACCGAGGAGAGGACAGTATTGCCTGCTCATGGTTGGGTGAGGGGACTTCGGCTCAGGGTGATTTCCACTATGGACTCAACTTCGCCTCCGTTTACAAGGCGCCTTGCGTTCTGGTTGTCGTCAATAATCAATGGGCGATTTCAACCCACAGGAATCTAGCGCATGGAGGCCCTTCCTTCGCAGCTAGAGGCATCCCGTATGATGTCGCTTCAATGCGAGTGGATGGTCAAGATTTCCTCGCCGTATATGCTGCCCACAAATGGGCGACTGAAAGGGCCCGTGCAGGACACGGGCCGACACTATTGGAGATGTACACCTATCGAGGAGACAGTCATTCTTCTTCCGACGATCCTAGCATCTATCGGCCAGGTGACGAGTATGACTCTTGGCCGCTCGGTGACCCGGTCGATCGCTTGAAGGCGCATCTTGTGAAACTCGGAGAATGGGATGATGAGAAGCATGCAGCACTTGAGGAGCAATGCAAGAGCGAGATTATTGCCGCTTACAAGGAAGCAGAGACGCATGGAACTCTCAAAGATGGTCCATTCCCGCCGGTCTCGACTCTGTTTGAAGATGTCTATGAGAAGGAACCGTGGCACCTTCTCGAACAACGTGGAGAGGTGGGGATCTAATGGTACAGATGAACATCATTCAAGCGGTCAATTCCGCAATGCATACGATGTTTGAGCGCGATGAAACGGTCGTCTCGTTCGGAGAAGACGCCGGATATTACGGTGGAGTCTTCCGTTGCACATCTGGACTGCAGGAGAAATTTGGCAAACACAGATCCTTCGACACCCCCCTGGCTGAAGGTGGTATCATGGGAATCGCCATCGGTATGGGGATGAATGGGTTGCGTCCTGTTGCAGAAATTCAGTTTGCCGATTACATCTTCCCTGGATTCGATCAGATTACCAATGAACTG
>JAKUOE010000123.1 GCA_022449845.1 Candidatus Thalassarchaeum sp. | reverse complement strand
CTCCATCACCCTAGAAGATGTTCGAGTACCCAGTGACAACCTCGTGGGTGGCGTCGAGGGGCAAGGATGGTTCAACGCGATGACGGCATTCGATCTCAGCCGCCCCAATATCGCAGCACATGCGACCGGGATTAGTCGTGCAGCGTTCGAACATGCGCTACAGTACGCAGACGAACGAGAAACATTCGGCAAAAAGCTCCATCAGCATCAGGCCATCCAATTCATGCTCGCCGATATGAAAACCAAGATTGAGGCGAGTCGCGCACTCACATGGAAGACGGCATGGGAAGCCGACAATGGAATTCGCAACACAGAGAGTGCGGCGCACGCCAAGCGATTCGCAGCCGATACAGCGATGGAAGTGACCACGGATGCAGTGCAAATCTTTGGAGGGTATGGCTACTCTGAGGAGTATCCGGTCGCCCGCCTGATGCGGGCCGCCAAGGTCTTGCAAATCTACGAAGGGTCGTCTCAAGTTCAGCGGATGATCATTGGACGAGAGATGACGCGCAATCTCTGAGGTGATACGTTGAGATGCATCGTTCTGGCCGCCGGGGCCAGTTCAAGACTCGGTCAACCGAAAGCACTCCTCGAGATTCAGGAGATGCCACTGATTCAATTTCTAGTCGAGCGCTTGGAGGCCGTCGGATTGGAACCAGTCATTGTAGCCAATGCTGAAATCAGCGTTGATGTATTGTTGGCACTTCCTGAACGCACCGTCGTCGTCAACCCCAATCCAGAGGCAGGAAGAACGGGCTCCCTGCAGTGTGGCCTCAAACAGATTCTGGGGTCGAAAGGAGGCGACCGAGCATTCCGACTCCTCGTCGTACCTGTCGATCGACCTGGATTTTCAAATAAGACCCTAGGAGAACTCATGATGAAAGAAATCTGTGCCTGTCCAGCCAAGGATGGGAGAGGCGGTCACCCTCTGCTGCTGATGCCCGAGGATGTTGCGAGAATTCACTCTGCGGACCCCGATACCCCACTTCGAGAATTGTGCGAACCTGAAAGATTCGAGGTGGAAGATTTGCATCTTCATCTGAACCTCGATACACCTTCTGACATCGAGGTCCTTAGGGACCTCGCAATTTGAAATTGAGTTTGACAACTGGATTCTGTGTTGGGTATCCCGCGATTGTGCTTAAGAGGAGAAGGAATACCGAGCGGCCCAATGAGGAGATTCTGGTTCGCTCCATTTTGCGCTGCCTTGCTCCTCTTCATGGTTCTCTCAGCCTCCATCTCATCGATTACCAATGTGGAACTGGAGTCGGGTGAATCTGTAATTTCAGATAGTTCGGGACGATCAATCTCGGCGGAAGCACTGGCCTGGGAATTGGCTCAGAAGGCTGGTGGTTCAAGTGGGGATGACCAGAGTAATGCCGTGGCTGTCGATTCAAACGGTGATGTGTACGTCACTGGGGCCTTTGAGCAAACTTCGACATTCGGGGGTACAACCCTAACCACGGCTGGCAACGATGACATCTTTGTTGCGAAAATGAACAGCACGGGCCATTGGTTGTGGGCTGTTCAAGCAGGAGGAATATACGATGATGCAGGGATGGATCTCGCAATCGATTCTGCAGGCAATGTATTCCTCACGGGGAAATTTCAGAATACTGCACAATTTGGTTCTGACAGTATGACTGCTGGCCCCACAACGAATGATGATTTCTTCATCGCAAAAATTGACACATGGGGCAATTGGCAATGGGTCGAGGGAGTGGATTGTCACAACAATGGCAGATGCTATGGGACTTCAGTCGCTGTGGATTCGTCCGGATATGCGTATGTGACGGGTTCATTCACAAGAGATGTTGATTTTGGAACCACCACATTGACCTGGGCTGGTGTCGAAGACATCTTTGTTGCTAAAATTGACACATGGGGTAGTTGGCAATGGGCAACCATGGCAGGAGGTGCACAAGGATATGATGTAGCCCATTCAATTGATGTCGGACCCAATGGGAATGCATTCATTGCAGGTTACTTCCAATTCAGCTCGGACTTTGGCAGTGATTCCATTACAGCCGATGGAGCCTCAGATGTATTCATCGCAAAAATCTCGCAGCAAGGCGATTGGGTTTGGACGGTATCAGCAGGCGGAAGTAGTTCCAGTGAGGCGTATGGGATTTCTGGCGATTCGCAAGGGGGAGTGTTTGGCGGCGGGGGATTCTATACCGGCATTACATTTGGAAATATCAGTTACAGCAGCGGAGGGTATACCAATTCCTTCATCGCAAAGGCGATTGACCAAGGGAATTCAGTTGATTGGGATTGGGCGCTAAAGGTCAGTAGCAGTAATCTCAATCTCGCAGAAGATTTGACATTCGATTCAAATGGAGATTTGATAGTCACCGGTTGGTTTACTGGAACGGCCGCGTTTGGCAATTCTGTACTGACGAGCAGTGGAAATCAGGACATCTATGTCGCAAAAATTCTGGCGAATGGCAATATGGCATGGGCACAAAAGGCTGGAAGTGGGAGTAACGATGTGGGACTTGGAATTGGAATGGACCCTCAAGGCAATCTATACGTCACAGGTTACTTTTTCCAGAACACCATTTCATTCGGTAGTGTAACGGTCACCCCCAGTGGAGGTTTCGATTCATTCATCGCCAAGATGTCAAACGATTATGATCAGGATGCGTTACCTGATTCATTGGATGATGATGATGATGGGGATTTTATCCTCGATGAGTTTGATGGCTGCAATCCATCTCCATTCGGATTTCAATCACGTGCATCGACGGATCACGATAGTGATGGATGTCGAGATTCTGACGAGGATGATGATGACGATAGCGATGGGTTACTCGATGATGTTGATGGATGTCCAAGAGGTAGGGTCGGTTGGTCCCCAGATAACACAACGGACATTGACATGGATGGTTGTTTTGATGCCACCGAAGATTTTGACGACGATGGAGATGGGTACGAGGATTACATGGACTTGTGTCCAAGATTGGAGGGGAATTCAACATACGAGTATGAAGAAGGTTGTCCGGATTCCGATGGTGATGGAAGAGCCGATGTCAAGGATCCATTTCCTGAAGATGCAGCAGAGTGGGAGGACTCTGACAGAGATGGGGTCGGCAATAATTCTGATGCGTTTCCCAACGACCCCACTCAAACTCAGGATACGGATGGAGATGGATTTGGTGACTATCCCTTCGGGAATTTCCCCGATGGTTGCCCTGACGAATACGGAACCTCAGTGGTCGATTATTACGGATGTGTAGATTCCGATGGCGATGGTGTCAGTGACATCAACGACAGATTCCCCAATGACCCTGACGTTTGGCAAGATACAGACCAAGATGGGGTCGAAGATGGGCTCGATGCCTTCCCTTACAACCCCACACAGTCCACAGATACTGATGGCGATGGGTTTGGAGACAACCCCATGGGATCAAATGCGGACAGGTTTGTGGATGATGACACACAGTGGTCTGATGTTGATGGAGATGGGTATGGGGACAACCCCGATGGGAATATGCCTGATGCATTCCCTCTAGACCCCACGCAATGGATGGATACTGACGGCGATGGATACGGCGACAACCCAAGTGGGAGTCTGCCTGATGCGTTTCCCCAAGACCCCACCCAGTGGATTGATGATGACAACGATGGTTTGGGCGACAATCCTGATGGGAACAATCCAGACCCTCACTTATTCGATAGTGACAATGATGGTTATGATAACAGCGAAGATCCGTTGCCATTGAAACCAACTCCTGGAGACAAAGACAATGATGGGGTTCCAGATGAACTTGATTGGGCACCGGACGACATTACAGAATGGGCTGATTTTGACAATGATGGAATTGGAGACAATGAAGACATCGATGATGATGGAGATGGTTGGGATGATTGGACGGAAATGCGTGAAGGAACCTTGGCAAAAGATCCGGATTCATACCCCGTAGATAGTTTTGAGATTCCAATCACAGACGATATTGCATTGAGTGCTTGGGACTTGCTGATGCTGCTGGCAGGTTTACCTCTAGCATCTTGGTTAATCTTCGGATTTGTGACGCGCAATGGACGAACTGATATTTTTGAACAGAGAATGCGGGATGCAAAGACGCGTGAGGAACTTGAATTCGTGGCAACCGAATATGAACGAGCCTTGATGATTCGATTGATTGGGCCACACCAGGGAATTCGACTTGAACGTGTACGTGCTGAACTGGACGATGAGATTGAGATGAGTGAAGCTGAATTGACAGGGGAGGACGATGACCTCGGGCCGGTTGTCACCACACCGGATCAAACCGATTACACCGAAGAAGAGTTGGGGATGGAGCCGCCTGAAGATGCAACGATTGTCGACGACGGCAAGGGCTACGAATGGATCGAAGAAGGCGAAGATAAGTGGTATCGGCCCGTTGAAAGTTCCTCTTGGCCCAAGTGGGAAAGCTGA
>JAKUOE010000122.1 GCA_022449845.1 Candidatus Thalassarchaeum sp. | reverse complement strand
TGCGCGTCGCCGATCGCGATTCCTTCTGCGCCCACCTCAATTCGCACAACATCTCAACCGGCATTCACTATCCGATTCCTTGCCATCTTCAGCCGGTCTATGCAGACCACCCACAAGGTTCGCGAGGTTCGTTGGAATTGACTGAAGCCGTTTGTGACGACATTGTGAGCATTCCAGTGATGCCCTTGTTGACCGATGACGAGGTACAGCGTGTTATTGCCGCCGTTCTCAGTTGGACACCCTGAGTGAACCCACTTCGTCGCAGAAATCGCACCACGGGTCGCGTGCTAGCGATCCATTTCCAAACCGCTCATCCTCTGTGACATCTCCACCCAACCATTCGGGTCGTACAAATTCGTAATCCGCAGACGGAACCTCAAGTTCAGCCATCACCAATCCCTGATTGTCACCTTCAAAGAAATCGATTTCCCACGCCAACCCATCCTCAGTGGGAACCTCAAATCGTGTCTTCAAGACATGTGGAAATCGGAATGATGTCACCAGGTCTCGAACATCCTCAACCATCACCTCAAATTCCCATTCTGCGCGGGCATAATCGACCATAGGCCCTTTCACAGTCACGAACGCCGAATCCTCTACCAATCGAATCCTCGGAGTGATATCAGCGGTTTCGATGAGTGCTGAGAGTGATTGATTGACCTGCATTGAAAGATTTCGGACCAGAATCCGCTCCTCAAGACAGAGATTGCTATCGATGATTTGGATCTTCCATCTCGGCAGATAGCATTGAACCATCTTGACACCCTTTCCCAGAGGTGGGAGAACCGACGGGTCGGGGATGAAGAATCGATACTCGATCTCCACACCATCCCCCGACATGAGCGTTGGTTTCCCCCGACGGGCTTTGAGCATGATGCAACCGACCCATTCAAGCGAGAGATTCGCCCCGCCTTCATCATGGGCGAGCCCCGAATCCACAAGAACGGCATCGTCGACGTTGAGTTCGGTGAGGATGTTACATTGGTCGAACCCGTCAACCTCTATGGTTGCACGCTGGGCGATGGTGTGTTTGTCGGCCCCTTTGTGGAAATCCAGCGCAGAGTATCGATTGGCGCGCGCACACGCGTGCAAAGCCACGCTTTCATTTGCGAACTCGTGACCATTGGTGAAGACTGCTTCATCAGTCATGGTGCGATGTTCATCAACGACCCATTCCGAATCGGTGGCCCCGCTCGCGGTGATCAAACCCAATGGAAAGAGACCACCATCGGAAATCGAGTGAGCATCGGTACGAATGCCACCATCATGCCAGTCAGCATCTGCGACGATGTCGTGATTGGTGCGGGCAGCGTAGTAACCAAAGATATCACAGAGCCGGGCACCTATGCAGGTAATCCTGCCCGTAAAATGTGAGTGAATCCACCCTTCGGCGTGGAAAACACAAAAGTCCCATCGTTTGTACCTAGGTCTCGCAGTACAACGATTTTAATCGTAACACGTGTTCAAAGTTCGATACCATTTCGATGCATTAATATGTGCACACGTATGGTAGGTAAACACCAAGGCGGTGACCCAGTCACCCCTAAACAACCACCGGAATGGAGGATAACCGGGTGGTGAAGAGAATACCTCCAATGGAGGGGTCGCGTTGCGGCCCCTCCCAATACCCTCATCATTTATTCCTGACCTCATATCAGGCATTTTCAAGACACACAGGGTGCGTACATTCTGGGACTTGGTAATATTGCCGAGTACCGGGGTCGAAGGTATCGATCTGCAAAGTGGACCCAGCATTGTTGATGGTGACAATCGACGAAGCAGCCGAAGGCAAGTAGTCCTCGCCCGTACTCATCAGGCTCAGTCGAATTGTATGTTCTGCTGCTACTTCGACATCCATTGGGAAGAACTCCATCAGCGCAGTAATTTCCTCAAATGGTGCGCCCCAGGTCTGTTCATCGGAACCCCCTGCATGGTATCTGAGATCCATAATCGCGTGGCCGATGTGAATGCAGGTTGACCCATCACAATCTTCGAGCAGAGCGTAAATCTGACCACCCACTGTCATGGTATTCACATTGACATGGAGTCTATGAAGCCCACCAAAGTACAGATCTTCTTCCAGAGGTGGAGTCTCGTACACAGGTCCAGAATTTGCATCGGGCAGGATGGTGTTTGAGCCCCCAGCCGCAGCAAGTTCAGTACTTCCCAATTCCCACAAGATCTCGGTGGTCTCAGTCATAGGATACCGCTCTTCCAAACGCCACTCCCCTTGGTTGGATTGAATCTCTACACCCAACCACGGCTTTTCACCTTCATCTTTCAGGTAATAGGAAAACCACTCGAGCAGGTCTTGCATCCAGTCCATCCGGACCATTTCTGGATAGGCCTCAACACCCCGGCCCACTCCACTTCGTTCGAACATGATGTCGGGCCGGTCCGGGTAATCGTGGTCCCATTGGCCAAAGAGCCCCTTCGCTTCGATGCCTTGGTCGTATAGTCGATTGATTGTAGGCACAGCCATGTGCGGGTCAACGTTCCAATCATGCATGCCTTGGATTAGATACACACTTCCATTGTAATTGTCCAGAACCCGCTCAAGGAAATATCGTTCAGCCCAATAGGTACCAGCTGCCTCGCTACCCCACATCCATGCAGATACACCCGTCCCAGGTCCAATGATGTAGTCAGGACATGCATTTTGCAAATCCTCAGAATCCCCATCTATTCCGTAACTGCCGTAGACACCATTGTGCATGATGGGGGCTCGTGCTTCACTGCTCCCGTTCCTCCACATCAATTCCATGACCCCGATGAGTCCCGAGATGGGTACAATGGTGGCGAGGTGTTCATTCCCAAACATCGCCGCTTGCCAAGGTGTGCTCCCATCGTATGATTTTCCAATCATCCCGACCTTGCCATTGCTCCAATCTTGAGTACCCAACCAAGTCACAGCTGCATCCACACCGAGTTGCTCCGCATTCCCCATCAGATCCATGCAATGATTCGAGCGCCCAGTCCCCATGACTGCGACCTGCGCGAATGCATATCCGTGGGGTACAATTTGTTCGATGATCATTTCACCGAGCCAAGTCCCAGCCTCTTCAATGCCCGGAGTACTCCCAGATGCTTCATCGAAATAGGGCCCGAATTCAGCGATGACCGGAACCGTTGTTCCATTGGGCACCATTGGAATCCAAACAGCCAGACTGACCTTTCCATTGGGCGCTGCACCCCCTTCTTCTAGAGGCAATTCAAATTCCACGAAGTGATGCGTACCACTCCAAAGGCTCTCACCATTCGGGCCAGTGAATGAACCATTCTCAAGAACATACGAATGGGAATCATCGCTGACGAAATCGACCAGGTGACGTTCCCAAATGGGTGGGTAATCTCCCGAATTGTCTCCTACGATTTGGCTTTGTAGTGACGTTGTGAAAATCATACTCACCAGTAAACCGACGACAACAATCGCCGACAGTGCCCCCAGAACTAGACGACGGTGAGCCCAACCTCTGCGGGCCACAAATTCAGCAGCATCTGTGACGATGACCGCATCGAGAACTTCGTCGACCATGCTACCCCTCGCCCTAACGTGGCACACACCCACACATCAGGCTAACGACGCAATGTTACTCGGCCTTAGAAGCCGAAACCTGCTCGTATTCAACGACTAGATTTCCAATCAATAGTGCGGCTGCACCGACAGGCAACCAGAACGTCACATCTCCTTCGAGCCCGAGCAAGAGAGATCCGAGCATGGCCCAAACTGGTTCCAATGCGTAGAGAATTGCAGCTCGAACCGGTGTGACTTCCTTTTGATACATGTTGAGCACCAGAAGGGCGACCAAACTACCGAGGATTGCACAACAGAGCAGCGGGAATAGGAAATCGACATTGCCCATCAATCCGATGAAATCTGAGACGGTATCAAACGCCATAATCAGATAGACCACAGTGGACAATGCAGCCACAGTCACAATCATGGTCGCAGTCACTTCGATGGGGTCGACGATTTTGGTGACTCGATCTGTGACAATGATGTGCGCACCGAATAGGAATGCACAACCCACTGTCAACCATTCACCGATGCCGAAATTCAATTGCGGTGGCCCACTAATCCATCCAGCACCAAATGTCGCGAGGACGACACCGACAATTGCGAAACCCGTCAATTTCTGTCTTCCCAATGCGACACCAATCAATGCGGTGAATACCACATACAAACTGGTGAGGAAAGCGGAGACCGCCGGAGTCACGTCGGTGAGCCCCAACATCTGTAGAAGGAATCCACCCCAGACAATCAGACCCAACCTCGCTCCACCCTTCCAGACCTCTTTGTTGGCCAGGCCCGCCCGCGCACGCGGTAGGACCAGTACGAGAAGACCCGCAGCCAGCACGAACCGCATCATCACGAAGAAAACGACAACATCATCCTCAGGAATATTGGGTAATGCAGCCGCCGCAGCATCCAGGGACTGCTGCATCCAAATGAAGGTGCCACCCCACAACAG
>JAKUOE010000121.1 GCA_022449845.1 Candidatus Thalassarchaeum sp. | reverse complement strand
TCAATCCCCATGCCTGAGGCTACCGCTGCAACGTGAGAGGTCGCCCACGGCTTCGCCATGAACCCCCTTCAACAACGACGGGCTTTCAACCATCGCTTCGATTTCTCACCATTCAGTCCAGAGTGGGAATGCCTCACCACTGGATAGACAGGACATCCCGTCTGCGGTTCGCACCCAACAGTCCTCAACACCGATGGCTCCATCTGGATGGATTACCTTTGGCTCAATTGCCATGGTGCCACCCACGGGCAAAGGCCTCACAAAATTCGCAGCGACCACTGGCGTCTCATCCAACTCAAGACCGATGCTGTGGCCCAGAAACCGCGCTTGGTCTGGACCCATTCCCATGAGGTGTTCACCGTGCCCCATTTCCTCTGCTTTCGATACACCCGTCGCCCAAGCCGCGGCACAATCCTCTCCTCGCCCGAGGCTGTGGCGGACAGTGATTGCAATTTCTTCCATGTCCTCCAAGCGACTGACCCATTCACTGCTCAGTGGACCCACACTGAACATTCGCGTCATATCGGCCACATAGCCACGATGAACATGGACGATGTCCACCAATACAGGATCGCCCGCCTTCACCCGTGTGAAGCCTGCACCCAAGGCAGCCAATGGATGCGCACCCGTGCCACCCACGGCGGAATCGAAGAACGTCGGTACGCCACCGGCGCGCCCACTCGCGACGACGACACGATCGCAATCCATGGGCCACTTACGCATTCGAACAAAACTACCGAATCCAGCTGCACGGCTGACCTCATCAGCCACGCCGGCCAGTTCGAGTTCGGTGACTCCTTCCTTGCCAAAATCATCGATTGCTTGGAACATTTGGCGCTGAATCTCCCCAGATTCCCGCATCCGCTCAATTTCCCAGTTGGATTTGATTTCACGGAGTGTCCAGAGGGTTTGCGTACAATCACCACCAACCCCCAACTTTGACTGGAGGAATTCTGCATCGGATGCAGGTATTCTTCCCAATTGAATGGCAGGCGTGTCGGATACAGATTCACTCAGGGCCGCCATTCTCGGATGTCTGACGATGTTGTGAGGTGCATCATCTCCTCCTGATTCAAACCGGGCCCTCTCAAGTGAATTTCTGACGTACTGCGTGACCATTCCATCGGCTGCGAAATGAACTCCACCGGATTGTCGATTGCCTACCAACCAGTACATGTCGACGGGATCATTGACCCAAGCGCTACCACCGTCAAGGGCTTTGATGAAGCGTGATTGACGCTCCTCGAGTTCAGAAGTGGGGACCCTCCAATCCTCACCATCCGGTCCGGACAGAGACTCAGTTGACCACGCCATACCCCCTCGAAGTGGTGCCCGAACTAATGTCTTCTGTCGGCGAATGGGTCATAACCGTCCCGCGGGTCGGCGAGTCCAATGGGGTCCGTACTGACCCTGGCCGATGCCGGCCTTGCGGGGAAACGTGTCCTCCTACGCGTGGACGTAAATTGTCCCCTCGATCCTGAGACTCTGAACTTCCTCGACGACTCTCGTCTTCGTGGGATTCTACCGACACTGAGGCGCTTGGCCAGTTCGCGCGTGATTATTCTCGCACACCAGAGTCGCCCCGGTCGAATCGACTTCACCAACATGTATGCTCACTCGGACCTCCTGAGTCGATTGCTTGGTCGCCCCATCACTTTCGTTCCAGATGTTTGTGGGGACATCGCTCAGGATGCGATTCGCAACATGTATCCGGGTGACATGTTGTTCCTCGACAATGTTCGAGAGCATGAGGATGAAATGGGGATGAAGAAGGCCGATTTCGATGCATTGCATGAATCTGAAATTGTCCAAAATCTCGCGCCACTGGTGGATGTGTATGTCAACGACGCCTTCGCCGCCTCGCATCGAAACAGCCCTTCCCTCTCAGGATTCGGCAAGGCCGTACCCTGCTTCGCGGGCGAATTGATGGCCAAGGAGATCAAGGCACTAAAGATGGCCACCGAATCTCCGCCCAAGCCCTACACTGCAGTTCTTGGCGGTGTCAAATGCGATGACACGCTTGAGATTGCTCAAAAGCTCTGCGAGAGAGGCGTAGCTGATTCCGTCGTGATGGTGGGTGCAGTCGGCAATCTGATGCTGTGGGCGGCTGGACACGATTTGGGTGATGGGAATGAGGCATTCCTACGAAAGGAACTCGCAGACGCGTTCTATTCGACATGGGAAATGCCCAATTCATTGCTGACCGAACACGTTGACCGGTTGATGCTTCCTATCGATGTCGCCGCGGAAGTCAATGGCGAGCGCGTGGATTTGGCTGTCGGGACTCTCCCACCCCTTGGTCCATTGTACGATATCGGTTTGCTCACCTGCATGAAGATTCACTCGCACATCGTCAATGCCGGGTGTGTCCTGTGGAACGGTCCTGCTGGTTTGTTTGAGAAGGATGAGTTTGCCTTTGGGACCATTGAGATTCTGAACCAATGCTGTGAATCGAAAGGTTTCGTCATCATCGGTGGTGGTCACACGAGCACGATTGTGAACGAGCGCAAGGTGACTGAATTGGTGGATCACAACAGTACGGGTGGCGGTGCGTGCCTGAACATGCTCGCCGGTCGTCGAATGCCAGTCATTGAGGCCCTTGAGGCCAGTGCAGCACTCTTCGGCAACCGCTTGCACGAACTCGATTTGGCTTGAGGCAATCCGATTCGCTTATGGCAGAATGGTAGGTCGCGAGGCTGCTGCCATTGTAGCTTAGCTGGTAGAGCACTTGATTCGTAATCAAGAGGCCGTGAGTTCGAATCTCACCAATGGCTCCATTCGCTTCAAAGACCCCAATCGGTTCCCAATGTCATGGATGTCGGCGACGCGGCAGGCAACCCGATGATTCGCAATGCGTTGGGCGATTCATTTCCCGCCTCCTCTGAAGTCACACTGCGCCTGTGTCGTGAGGCGGGAATAGATGAGTACAGCCACGTCCTCCATCTTGGTGCAGGGATTGGCTCTGTCAGCCAGATGTTGACCGAGACATTCGGCTGTAGAACGACTGGTGTTGTGGTTGTCGAGCCATTTCTCCAACATTGTACGTACGAGGATGAACGCGTTGAGTATGTTCATTCGAAGATGGACGAGCCTCCATTTGAGCCCGGGACCTTCACCCATGTCCTGATTGAGTGCCGCTGTATCATCCAACAACAGTTGGATGGTGTGTTCGCTGCGGCCAAAGCGATGCTTGCGCCCGGCGGTCAATTGATCGTCAACGAACCGGTGATGGCTCCATCTACATCTCTACCGAAACTCATCGGGAGGATGGTCGAGGAGACTCGAATCAAGGAAGTGGTCCATCCGAGGACATCACTGGAGTTGGGCATTGAAATCTCGGCTGTGGGTTTCGAGATGATTCACAGCCAACCCGAACCAGAAGTCACATCCCGACTCCTGTCCAAACTGAATCAGATTTCGATGATGTTGAAGATGGCATTGCGGTTTTCCTCCTTCAACCCGAAATCGGAAGCGTTCCCCTTCACCAAGAAGGACCTGCTCAAGGCGTTTGACGAACTGAAGAAGGCGCTCGACGACGAGACATTTGGTTGGCATTCATGGCGGGCGACCCCTGTTTGACCGCAAAGGTTGACCTCCGAATGGTGAACTCACCAGACATGAGTTGGATGTTCGATGCGGGCAAAATCGGATTGACGGCCCTCATCATTTTCGCTGTGGTTCAGGTCAGTGAGCGCAACACCTTGCTCGCAGCAGTCCTTGCATCGATTCCAATTGTCAGTGTTCTCGCGATGATGTGGATGAATCACGAAGGACAGTCCGCCGAACAGATTGCCGGCTTTGCCAAGGACATCGTGTGGTTATTGCTCCCCTCTCTTCTCATGTTCATTGTCATGCCACTCCTGATTGATCGCGGCTGGGAGTTCTATCCAGCCTTGGGGGCGGGCCTCGCGACCACCATCTTGGGTTATTTCCTCATGATGCAAATCATGGAGAAATACGGGCTGGCGGCCTAGGCATTCTGGAATTTTTCTAGATTGATGATTGAACCAATCCGTGTTTCAACATCCGCCTTGATGGCTGCCAGACCCTCTTCAGAACCGGCTTCGGCTCGCATGACCAGAATCGGCTCCGTATTGGATGCTCGACATAGATACCATCCGTCAGGATAGCGTACACGAACCCCATCAACCGCACTGTATTCCATGTCGGAATAGGCTTCACGTACTGCATCCATCGTTTCCTGACGACCTGCTGTCAGCGGAACCTTGGCTTCTCCGGTAGAGGGGTAGGTTGGAATGCCATCGAACAACGCTGAGAACGGTTTGTTGTCCCGTGCGACCAGTTCAATCAGACGTGCGGTCGCATACAGCGAATCATCGAATCCATTCCATCGATCGTTGAAGAAGAAATGTCCGCTCATTTCCCCTGCCATCGGCACTTCTGGATTTTCTCGAAGGGCCTGCTTTAGGAAGGAATGCCCCGTTCGCATCATGTGGGCGATTCCACCTGCGGCCTCAATCGTC
>JAKUOE010000120.1 GCA_022449845.1 Candidatus Thalassarchaeum sp. | reverse complement strand
ATACGGTGGCTTTCATCATCGATAAGGATGGGAACAAGCGCCTCGTATACACCGGCTCAGATTGGTCGACTGCAGACTTCATGGAAGACCTCGAACACCTTCTACACCACGATTCAGGGGCTGAATCGAATAGTGACGAACATAGTGGCCACGACCATTGACCAGAAAACGCACCCTACGGGTGCGAACAGTCTTGAACGTGAGCGGACTTCACCCACCCGTGCGACGCCTCGTCCCTCTCCTCGTTCTTCTGTTCCTGATGCCGGCATTTTCAGGCTGTATCGGGGGACCGGACGTCAATTGGGGCTCCTCAGATGGCCAATACAGCGCCAGTCTGGGCTCTGAAAGTACGGGAGTCCAAACGGTGTCGGTGACCAACAAACTCGCCACCAACTCACAGATTCACATTGAGGATGAAACATACAATCTTGCATCTTGCAACGGTTCCGTTTACACATTGTCCGGTTGGCTTGTTCAAACGAAGATTTTCGATCAGCCAGTCAGTCAATTGACCTCGAAGGCAATTACTTCATGGATGGTGAAAGAAATGTCATATGGAGCTGCACAGGATGTTGACCCAGGCTCTGTTTATGTCTCCATCGTCAACAGCGAGAAAGATTGGGATAGTCCCACCACGGCTCAGGCTCAAGAGTCAGGGACAACGAATGATCGGGATGAATTTCCACACCGGGGGTGGACCTTGATTGGACTTATTCCTGCCAATGAGAATGTCTTCGATGCAGCCATTCAAATGAATACCAATCAAGCCGTTAAGATGGAAGGTTATCGAATTGAGAATGAGCACATCGATGAAGACGATCAACTAGATGGATGTGATATCGATGCCTCAAAGGAGGGGTGGAGAGGTCACTTTGTCGTCACAGCGATGACGTATGGAAGTGAAAGAGAGGTTAGTGCTGATGAAGCCTATGTAGCCGGTGACATTCCCTTCTTTGGTCGCGGTATGTACACGACCATGCTACTCATCTCAATTGTCGCGTCAGGTGCGCTGTACATCTTTTCCCGCAATCAGATTATTCTAAATGCAGATACGCAAGCACAAACGATGCTGTCAGAGCAACAAATGCGAGCAGGGAAATCTGCCCGTCATGAG
This sequence comes from Candidatus Thalassarchaeum sp., assembly GCA_022449845.1. GTDB lineage: Archaea > Thermoplasmatota > Poseidoniia > Poseidoniales > Thalassarchaeaceae > MGIIb-P. The sequence goes on along the minus strand of JAKUOE010000120.1, from coordinate 3,425 downwards.
GCCGCACGACACGAAGCACGAATGGCCACAACTGCGAAGGCAAAGGAATCTGAATACTCAGGTAAGCCTTCAAAGAAATCTGCAGGTGTTCAGAAATTCGACATTGGTGCTGCACTCGCAGAAGATGCACCGGGCGAAAGTACGGGCCATTACGTCGCAGGGAGTTCAGTAACTTCCACGGATGAAGCCGAAGCGATGGAGGGCATGATATCCGAGATGCAGGAAGAACAGGCATTTGAGCAGGAACTCAAGGAGAAAGGTTTGAGAAGCATCATCGAGAGTCAACCGAAAGGAGCTGGTGGTGGACGAAGACGAAGCATCGCGACCAAGCCACATACTTCTCGGCTGGAAACCGGCGCACCGGAACCTGAGGCCAAGCCCAAACCAACTCGAAAAACACGCAAGACTCAGGCGAAAAAGAGTGAACCGGAACCTGAGGAAGAAACCGTCCAAGAGGAAGATGTCGTGCGACGTGATGTCGATTCAGATGTCAACGATGAGGGTGATTTCAGCGACTTCTCACTGTGATTATTCGTTTGGAATGGATGGCGCTCCACGAACTGTCAGTTGGTCAGGGACGTACTGAATGATGGCAGGGGTCATCAAACAAGGTTCTCCATCAACCTGCACCCACATCGGTGGGTCATGAGGAGCATTGCTGGGTTGATCGTTCTCATCGATATTGCGCAGTTCCAAACGCTTTCCAGGATTGAGACTGATGCCCCATTTACCGACATGAGTTCCTTTCTTCAGCGGCCCCATGATTCGAAGCATTTGGGATTTTGAGAGACCCGTTGCCAGAATGATGGACATCGAATCCTGCGTGACGCACATGCCGGGAGCAACTCGAAACCCTCCGCCGAATGTTTGGGTCATGATTGTGGTGTAGAGTCCACTCATGTCGGTTCGACCCAACACGACATCGTCGACTTTGAGCCAGCCATCTTGTTTCTTCCAACCGAAAATGCTCTTAATTCCCAGATAGGTATACTTCATCTGCCCCCGAATGTGCTTTCCTTGGCCGAGGGTCTTTCTCCTCGATACATCACTGGTGGTTCCTCCATCTGAGTCAAGGAAGCCCCAACGTCGAACCATGCAATCTTCGTCGGCCTGACCGTCCCATTCGGTGGGTTCTGGTGAAGGATAGTGGGGCAAGGCAGGTGCTGGTGCTCCATCAATTCGCATCGCACCAACACGACGATCCACACCGGATTTCAAGAGAGAAACCGCTTCTCCGGTATTTCGAAGAGGAATCCCATGCGCGCGTGCGTAATCGTTGCCACTGCCCATTGGAATGATGCCGAGAGTCATCGATGAACCGCGCAATCCACTGGCGACCTCATTCATGGTTCCATCTCCACCGACTGCAACAACGAGATCGAGGTCATCCCGATTGCGAAGACTGTATGCGATTTCTGAGGCGTGTCCAGTTCGCTCTGTCCAGTGAATTTCGCAGTCCAATCCTTCAGATGCGATTTGTTCCGCAATCTTCGGCCAGCGCTTCTTCACTGTACCGTCTCTGCCTGCCGGATTCACGATGCATGCGATGCGGACCATGTGCATTCGAGGTCGACATCCAATCATGAGTCTTCCCCGGACATCTTCTAGAAATTAGCAGACCGAAAAGAACGGGTATCTTTCACCCCTGCGGGTGTCATGGACACATGGTCCGAGTTTGATGTCTCCTGTATGAGGCGAGCGTTGGAACTTGCAGAACATGGACGAGGACAAGTCTCACCCAACCCTCCCGTCGGTTGTGTGTTGACGCGAAATGGGCAAGTCATTGCCGTTGGATGGCATGATCATCTGGGTGACCTGCATGCTGAGCAAGCTGCGATTGCTAATGCTGAATGGCGGGGCGTAACAACGGAGGGATGTACAGCATACGTTACGCTCGAACCCTGCAAACACTTCGGGCGAACACCACCCTGCACCCAATCACTGCTTTGGGCTGGTGTCAAAGAGGTCATCGTTGCGACGAGAGACCCAAACCCAACGGTTCGCGGTGAAGGGATTCAGGTGCTGCTCGATGCAGGTATTGTTGTTCGAGAAGGATTGCTCGGTGACGAAGCTCAAACTCAGATGCAGGCATTCATGCATTGGTGTCAATGCAAACAGCCGCTGGTTACACTCAAGGCGGCAATGGATGCGAATGGTGTGGTCGATGGTGAAACTCCGGGGAGATTTACTTCAGAAGAAAGTCTGAATGGAGCGCATCGATTGAGGGGGCAGTGTGATGCGATCCTGGTCGGAGTGAACACAATCATTCGGGATGATCCCAGTTTGAACATTCGTCGTGGAGACCGTGGGAAGAGAATGCACCCGTTGCGAATCGTACTGGATCGAACCCTCAGAATACCAACCGATGCGAAAGTAATGACAGATGGGCAAGAAACGGTTCTCGTTCACACACAACCCGACTCTAGAGGGGTCGCACTTCCCGCAGGAGACGGTGGAGCAGATCTCAACGCCCTTCTAGATCACCTTGGAGACAGAGGAATACAGGAATTATTGGTCGAAGGTGGCCCTATTGTGTGGAAGCAGTTCCTCGATGAAGGTCTGGTGGATCGCGCCATCATCATCCAGTCGAGTACAGAACTTGGAGATGGGCCAAAAAGCGGACTCGATGAGAATCGAATCAGGATTGCAGGACTAGAGATTGTAGACACTCTCGATTGGGGTGGGGATTCTGTGACTCTGTGGAGTCGACCAGATTTATCTTGGCCATCTCACGATTGGCCCTGAAGTTCCGCATCGAGTTGCTTCAACATCAGCAACAACGCGGGTGGGGCGTCTGGAAATTCATCACGATGTGGACAAAGCGTGTCAAGAAAGGCTTCGTCAGCCGCATTCAAAATCAAGGGATAAGTTCGGCATCCAATTGGACGATGTTCGTAGATTGAGCAGAGGCCGGGGGCTTGTGGATCGGCTGAATCTGTATCCAGAAACACGCACGCTGAAGTCGTTGAATCGTTGAGTAGAATACGAATTCCTGATTCTTCTCTGCTGAACTGATTGGGGTGCATGCCCGTCTGCGTCGCAATTCGCAACACATCGGTTGGAGAGAGGGGCATCTCTGTATTTCGACAACAGAAACTGCAGCCTTTTTCGAGGCAGGGTGAGGTTGGCCAGGTCCCCATTGTAGTCGCCTCGACCTTCCGACGATTTGAAGGAGGGGGTGCGTCCCCAGTGATAACGGGCGGTTAGGGTAGTCTGGATATCCTGACGGGCTTCGGACCCGTCGACGCGGGTTCGAATCCTGCACCGCTCACTTCTTCACAGCGTGTATGAGCATTCTTGCTAGACTGCGGTGGACACGGACTGGAGTCGTGGATACAATTGTCCAACCCGATTCAGCAAAGGTCTGTGAGATTTCATCCCATGTATGGCCAAAGGAGAGACCTGCATCGATTGGTTGGTCAATC
>JAKUOE010000012.1 GCA_022449845.1 Candidatus Thalassarchaeum sp. | reverse complement strand
CCAAGTTGGGTTGGGTTTACGCATTGCCGCATCCTCAACATCATTTCCACTCAGAGTGAGTTGACTTAGCGTGGATACATCGAGGGAGGCTGAGGTGACGGTGGAATTCAGCGGCAAACGAATCGAATAGGTGGAATTTGAACCGGTTGAGAGGTTGAGACCGGCAGAATGCCAACCATTGGAAAATTCATCGACGAGGCCGAAAGAACCGTTTCCTGGGCCACCGAAGGCCCAGTCCAGATCACCGTCATCGCCAACATCGATTCCAATTGTGGTTGGGCTCTCACCCCCAGTCCCTTGCCAGCCTCTGACATCGAGTGAGGCAGTACTGACAACCGAGTTCGCGCCGAGAATCAGGGTGGTGCGGGTATCGTGTCCCCCACTAGGAAATGTGATGTTGACCGACTGAGGGGACCCACTATTCCCGAAGTGAGTCACATTTTCTGCATTCACCGTCGGGAACAGACCGGGTGCAGATAAAATCGAGGCGAGAAAAAGGAACGAAAGCAACAACGCCGAACGGGTGGAGGAGTTGGTATCAGTAGCCATATTCGAACCCACCATCTGAACAGAGCCCCTATGGGGCTCATTCATGCAATTCTCTTCTAATCATTCCCCATCATTGGTCACTGTGAACCGGAGGTCAAGAGAGGATTCTGGAGGTTCCGAATCGGAAAGTCGCAGGATGGACGAAGCCATCGCCCAAAGCGGTACGAACGATGTCAAGATAGCCTTCAGCTTGACCAGGTTCACGAATACCACCCGAGAGTTTCAAACCTCGGGCCTTGCCATTGTTCTCATGACTCCATGTTGCGAGAAGTTCAGCTAGAGTTCTCGCCACCAAAGGGGTGCAACCACCGCGTCGCCCTGTGCAGGTCTTGATGAAATCCGCACCGAATTCCAGTGAAAGTTTGGCACCCAGTTCAACGAACGAGAGATCGAGTTCAGGGGTTTCAAGAATCACCTTCAGAATCTTCTCTCCACAAACGTGTCGCATCTGCGCAAGGTCGGTGGCCACCTTGTCGCGTTCTCCGTCCATCAGCGCGTCGAAATCAAGCACGATATCAATCTCATCTGCGCCTTCGGAAATCGCCTGCTTGACCTCGGCAATTCTCTCGTGTAGTGGACCATCTCCATTGGGGAATCCACCCGCTGCACATACGATGGTTCCAGCGTACTTGGAACGTGCTATAGAAACGTGCATAGGTAGCACACAGATGGCAGCGAAATCATGGTTGGATGCCTCGGCCAGAAAGGCCTCGATATCACCCTCTGGATCTAGCAAGGTGTAGTCGCACAATCGAAGCAGGGCATTCGGCACAGAATGGACTCTTGCCTCTCAGCGATAATCTTTGCACAATGACCGACCGGTTTGCTCAAATTCTGATGGGGCATTCGCAGAGCGGTGATACCATGTCTGAGAGGGCAGACCTAGAGCGCGCCGTCGCTGAAAGTCTCGGGTGGGAAGTCTTGCCCGACAATCAGAGAACGGATGGACTAACCTGTAAAGCCCCGGATGGGGCGATGATTGCTCTCCGATTCGACTGGCCGTCCACGGAAACTGGGAATCACTATCTCGAAGTTGAGAGCCGAGAGAATCGAGAGAGTTCGTGGAAGGCATCCGGATTCGGAATCGCCCAAAAAAAGGCCCAGTACTGGGCAGTGGTCAATGATGAAGATGTTTTCATGGCCGATGTCAGTCAGTTGGCTCGACTCCTCAAGAAACAACGGCGTGCGTTGGAAGATCACGTCTCGCGACGCAATCTTGACAGTCGTGACAAGCGGATGTATGCGAGGGGGTATCTGCTGCCTCTGGATGATCTTGAATCGTGTTGTTCAGTCATTTGTCCAAGTCCAGTCAGAGCACCTGACAACTGATGTCAAGCCTCCACAGTCCTCAAATGCCCGAGGCGAGCAGCAGAGAATGTGTCAGAACGGATTCACAATTTCGGGGCCGGCCCCGCCGTTCTGCCGTTGTCGGTAGTCCAAGCTGTCGGCGATGCGCTGCCCAATCTAATGGACTCGGGAATGGGGCTGTGTGAGATTAGTCATCGAAGTTCGACCTTTCAGAGCGTGGTGGATAGCGCGATGGAGCGAGTTCGTAGAGTCCTTGCAGTTCCAGAGGATTACACTGTGTTGTTCCTGCAGGGTGGGGCATCTCTACAATTCTACATGACGGCGCTGAATATCCTTCGTGAGGGTGAGAAAGCCGACTATCTGGTCACCGGCGGTTGGGCTCAAAAGGCACTGAAAGAAGCAGCACGCGTCGGAGATGCTAGTTCCATCTGGGGTGATTCAGATAGCGGATTCAAGTCGGTTCCATCGGACGGGGATTATTCGGTTCGCGACGATGCAGTATACCTCCACTATACATCGAATAACACACTCTACGGTACACAGTATCACCATCTTCCAGACAGTGCTGGGAAGCCACGAATCCTCGATGCGAGTTCAGACATCGCAGGCGTTCCATTGGATGTCGGTGCGCACGAGATCATCTACGCGGGCGCGCAGAAGAATCTCGGACCCAGTGGAGTGACATTGGTGATTCTCTCACCTTGGGCGATGTCTAGAGTTGGAGAGAATTTACCGACAATGCTCGATTACAATGTTCATGCATCCAAGGGCTCACTATTCAACACACCCAATACATTTGGCGTCTTTGTTCTGGATCAAGTCTTCAAGTGGCTTGAGGAAAATGGTGGTCTAGAGGGTTCGATTGCACGCAACAGGGCCAAAGCCAACCTCCTGTACGGTGAATTGGATCGATCCGATTTCTGGGTTCCACACGCAGAGATGGAGTCCCGGTCCGGCATGAATGTCACTTGGCGATTGGCCAATCAAGATCTAGAGGCTGTGTTCCTGCAAGAAGCGGAAGCCGCCGGACTGGGTGGTCTGAAGGGGCACCGGAGTGTGGGTGGAATCCGAGCCAGTTTGTACAATGGCTGCCCGTTGGAAAGTGTCGTTGCATTGGTCGCATTCATGCAGGATTTCGAGATTCGAAACACTTGAGGCGAATCCGTTCGATAACGAAGGCATGAAGTGAGTGAAGATTGGCCCCGATTCATGGTGGTCATCGGTATCGCGATGCTGCAGGGTGCTCGCCATGCCCATATGGATGCAATTCTGTCGGCAGCAACAGAGTTGTCGATGGACATTGAAATCGTCGAATTGCGAACGAAGGACGACTTGGAAAATCACTCCATTGATGCCTTGATGCTACCTGGGGGAGAGAGTACAGTCATGCGATTGAGGGGCAATGACGACACCAGTCGTCTACTGCCAGCATTGTTCAATTGGATGCGCGAGAATGAGGCAAGACCCGTCTTGGCCACGTGTGCTGGAGCCATTCTTCTCGCTGACCCACAAGACGGAGGGGCACCCCTCATCGACGCCGATATCGATCGCAATGCTTTCGGTAGACAAGCGGATTCCTTTGAATCAGCACTGGACTGTGGATTTCCAGGCGTTTTCATTCGCGCCCCACGATTTGGAGAAGTGCGTGACACCGTCGAATGCACACTATCCGGTGAAGTGGTTGGTGTACGACGTGGCAATAGAATCGCATTGACGTTTCATCCCGAGTTGAGCGAAGATTCACGATACCACCGAATGTTGTTGGAGGCATGTGCATGATTGAGTTGCCCTCGATGGATGAGGCTGAAGGCTGTATCCAATGTCAGATGGGAAGCAAACTCGTGCTGTTCGTGACCGGTCATTGCCACTGGATGTGTGATTACTGTCCATTGTCTGAAAGTCGTCGTGAAATCGACTACATGTACGCGAACGAACGCCGAGTCGACATCGAGGATTGGTCCGCAGTAATCGAAGAAGGACAGGCCATGAACGCCACAGGCACAGGCATCACGGGAGGCGACCCAATGATGGCGGCCGAACGTAGTATGGAGGCCTGTCGCCAACTGAAGGGGGCCTTCGGACCTTCACATCACATTCACCTTTACACGAGCATTCCATTCAAGCCCGAAGTGGCGAAAGAACTCGCCGACGCAGGTCTGGACGAGATTCGATTCCATCTGCTGAATCTTGAGTATGAGAAATATCTCCCCACAATGCAAGCGTGTCGTGATGCCGGGCTGTATGTTGGCATCGAACTTCCCTGTGAACCAGATCAGGAAGAGCGATTGCACGAACTCATCGAAGAGATGCGAGGGGGTCCGGCACTATTCCTCAATCTGAATGAATTGGAGATTACTGTGGGCAACTTCGACAACATGGAAGTGCGCGGATTCAACCTATCAAGCGAAATTACAGCAGGGGCTGAGGGGTCATCTGAACTCGCAATCGCACTTCGCGAGAAAGTCACGCCTGACTATGGATTCATGGTCAAGTTCTGCACGGCCTCGTACAAGGATTCAGGGCAGTTGCGACGAAGATTCCTGCGCCGGGGTGAGCATACCATTTCACCCCACGAACAGATGACTGAAGATGGGACGATGACGTTTGGAGCCATCTGGTGTTCTGTTGAAGATGCTGAAGAATGGATGCAAGAATTACAGGACCAAACGGGGATTCCACCACAATTCCTCTACCACGACGCTGAGGCGGGCCGCCTGGAAGTTCCACTCATGCTCGCAGAAGGAATCGCAGATGATGTGGATGCACCCGTCGCGATGATTGAAGTCCACCCCACCCACGAACGGTTGGAGGTTGGTGTCGTCTGGCTGAACGATGCGCGACCGCAATGATGCTGTCGTCGGATTCAAGAACAGCAGCCGCTCCGCAGAATCCGATGTCCGACGAGGAATCGACCGAAGAAGAGGTCGAAGAGCCAGCTCCTGAAGAGGAAGTTGAGCCAACCATAGAGGAACTTCTCGCCGATGCGGTCGCGCGCGCTGAGAAGGCCGAGGCAGAGATTACCTACAGGGATGCAGAGATTGTCAATCTTCGAAGGCGGTCAGCCACTGACAAAGCGGAGTTGCGAAAATTCGCTGGATTCAATCTCGCGGGCAGAATTCTACCGGTTCTAGACAGTCTCGACAAAGCGCTAGAGGCTGCGGAAGACGGGCCGATGACCGAGGGCCTGCGTCTGACACGAGAGAATCTCATCCAAGCTCTCCAATCCGAAGGTTTGACGCCGATTGAGGTCGGATCCGAATACGACCCCAACACCATGGAGGCATTGAGTACGCTCCCGGCTTCAGAGGAACATCCCGATGGATCTGTCATCGACACACTGGAGGCAGGATGGATGTACAAAGAACGGGTCCTTCGACCCGCCCGCGTGGTCGTCGCAAAGGAGTGAGTGAATGGACCGTAGAAGGTGGATTCTCATTCCACCTGCTGTATGGATTGCTAGCATTCTGCTCATTCAGATTCTCGGCGCACTCACCGCACCTGCGAATTCAGAGATGCCGGAGGACTGTCCAGAGGAAAGTCGGAATTGCTTCCGCTCGATGATGGGGCTCGATGGAACTCCGCAAGAGGTGCACGCGGCGGCGATGGATTGGGTGAATTCTCAAAACAGAACCACGGTCGAAACACAAGCAGAAACCACATCCCACACCGTTTTCAGGACGCCATGGATGTTGTACCCAGATGATTTCTTCATCGAAACCGGATGCACGGAAAATGGAACGTGGATCCAAATTCACTCTGAATCTAGGCTGGGTATCGGTGATGGAGGAGTCAATCAAGATCGCGTCGATGCGCTGCTCAATCACATGGTTTCAATCGAATTCGAAGTATCCGATTGCTAACCGACCGGCTCGCCACCAGTACCCATGTGGAACAAACGCCGCTGCCAACCATTGTCGAAAATGAGCCGCACCACCGACTCTGGCATGTTGACACTCAATGCGGCAATAGCGGCCTCTTCTTCCATCACTGTTGACAGCATTTGAATCGTGGCACGAATGCGCCATCCTTGCCAATCTTCCCGATTCACTAAATCACTCTCGACTACAAACCAATCTGCTTCTCTATAGAGGTCAGATGTACTCTGATCGGTCGTGAAAATTGTGCCCGGTGGGCCGTGAAATTTCTCAGCATGACGAACATAATTTGGTGGATCACCTAAATCGGGAACATGAACGATTTCAGCGTCTATCCCATCCAACCAAACACGAATCATCTGCTCTCGTTCTTCAGCCGTCCAAGGGTTGTCCAAAGATTGCTCAGCTTCGGATGAGCCGATGCAGATTCGCAACGGCAAATCGGAATCGCCAACCCCCAAGTACGAAATGGCTCCATTAATCATCTCAGCATGACCATTGTGGAATGGCTGAAATCGACCCAAGACGATGAGTGCAGATTCCATTCTAGGCCCCCGGTAATCCATTTTCAAGCAATCGACCGAGGTTCCATTCACCTTGTCCCCAATCTCTGGCATCCGTCCAATCCCGACCCACCATCAAGAACAACTCGGGCAATTGAGCGGTCTGAAGCGTCCGGTGCAAGATGTCTGCTGTTGTCTGATGAGCTTCCATTGTTGGCAGTATTCTGGCATCCTGCTTTGGATCCAAAGTTTCCCCCATGTCCTCTCTCTGGGCCATCCAAGACATGACAACCGATTCTGCATATTCTGTGGGTTCAGTCTTTGAGATAGAGTCACGAGCCTCATCCCAAGTCGTATCAGAATACAAATCCTCGATGTCTGTAATCGAACGACTGAGGAGCACATCGAGATACAGCATCGCCCGACCTTCCCAACATCGAAATGACCCCGGGCTGGCCAATTCTGTGAGGTGGCGGAGTCCTTCGGCAGCCGCCTCAGTATCCAACTGTGACAGGTCGCCTAGAAATCCAGATGAACTCCAATCAACGGGTTGACCATCATACCAATCCAAGAACTCAGCCTCGGCATCGATATCGAATGCGCGATCCAATGAAGGAATCTCATCTGGCCTACGATTGCGGAATTCCCCCTTTGAGATCGCGGCCGCCAATTGAACCCCAGGGACACTACACAGACCACGGAAGACTGCGGCATCGACCAACCGGGCGACAAGGTCAACGGAGGCCATATTCCCACCCTAGTGTTGGTCGCCCATCAATGCTCGCACAAGCCCATTTTGGTAAACGGGTTGAAGAACCCGTGCCCGACCCATAGGGTCGGGCGGAAGGCTCTGGAGGGGATGTTCTGGCGACAATCAAGGAACAGATTGCCGAGATTCAGGCCGAAATCGACAAGACCCAGAAAAACAAGGCGACGATGCACCACATTGGTAAACTGAAAGCGAAAATCGCTGCACTCAAACGCAAGATTGAGTCCCAAGAAGCGCACTCTCGAAGCAGTGGACCGGCCTCCGGATTCGAAGTCAAGAAATCAGGCGATGCATCCGTGGCTCTGGTCGGATTCCCCTCGGTGGGGAAGTCCACCTTGATTGCGAGACTCACGGGGCAAGATTCGGAGATTGGATCCTACGCGTTCACCACCCTGACATGTATTCCGGGATTGATGGAACACAGAGGTGCGAAAATTCAGATTCTCGACCTGCCCGGTTTGATTCCTTTAGCTGCGGTAGGGAAAGGCAGAGGGAAGGAAATTCTCGGTTTGATTCGGTCGTGTGACATGGTCCTCTATGTGGTCGACCCGTTCCAAGAATCTCACTTCAGTGTCCTCAATCGAGAATTGGAGATTAGTGGCATGAGACTCAATGAGGACCGGCCACCCGTCTTCGTCAAGCGAACGGATCGAGGAGGAATCATCGTACGCTCAACATGTGAGCAAACCCATCTGCAAGAAGATGAGGTGCGTGACATCGTTCGCTCCTTTGGAATCGTCAGTGCACACGTCACGATGAGGATTGATGCGACCGCAGATCATCTGGTCGACACCATGGCTGCGAATCGAGTATATTCCAAGGCAATCGTTGTGGTCAACAAGATGGATATTGCGAGTCAGGAAGAACTTACTCGTACCACGGATATGCTGCCTGAAGGGTGGCCAGTCATGCCGATTTCAGCATTCACTGGAATGGGTGTTGAGAAGATGAAGGACTTCCTATACGACAACCTTGGATTCATGTCCGTCTATCTCAAACCCCAAGGCCAAGAGGCTGATTTGGTCGAACCATTGATTGTCAAAGATACCTCAACAGTCGAGGATGTTTGCAACACCCTGCACAGAGATTTCGTCCGCAAATTCCGCTATGCTCGAGTCAAGGGGCCGTCGGCGAAATTCGATTGGCAGCGAGTCGGTTTGGCGCATCAACTCAAGGATGGAGATCTGCTCTCAATCATCATCAGACGCTGATTTAGGGGTTCATCTCCGAAGGAGATGTTGATAGGGGCGAGCAGCATCGCAGGTATCCCGGTGACGACATGGAACGCTATCATCCAAGAGTGGGTCTATGGTGCATGATTGTGGCGTTTCCCACATGGATTATCTTCCTCGTCAATGGCATTCTAGGCATCTTTCCAGCCATCATCTTCGCAGATGGTGGGGTCGGACAGAAGTTTCATTTCTGGTTGTTCGTAAAGGATCGATTGTTCGGTGGATCACCCGATCCAGTTTGGTCTGATGCTGGCGCAATGACAATGCAAGAATGGTTGTTGCTGAGTCTTGCTTTGCCAGCCACGATTGGTGCCCTGTACTGTCTTCGCCGGCGCCCAGAATTCGGCTCCATCGAGCGTGATGACGATGTGAGCGCCAGAGAATCACTTGAGATTGGGCAGGTGGGTATCGGCTTCTCCGGAGGTGGAGACACCCATACACAATCAATTGTCGAATCGGTGATTGGACAAGAGGAAGTTCTGGATCAGAACGTTGTCTCCGCTGCTCTAGGCGAGATGGGAGTAATTGCGGCGGCCAACACAGCTGCCGCTGAACTTGAAGAGCCTGAGCCAGTTGCAGAACCGATTCTCGACAGTCGATTCACCACAACCATCCAGGACGAGGAAACCATCGACATGGTCTCTGCCTACGCAGAGGATGACGAGGATGATACCGGTTGGAGCGTCTGGGAACCTGATGTCGATGAAGCGGATGAAGTAGAAGTCAAAGAGGACGTTGGGCAAAAACCTGAATTGCCTGAAATTCCAGAAATTTTCCGCGAACCTGTCACTGATTCTCCTGATCCATTGGGAATCCCATCCATCCCTGAGATTCCAACGATTGATGCTCCCAAACCAAATATCACCGAAAGAATCTCCACAATGATGACACAAGCCGCCGACGCAACGGTAGATGCGACCAAGGAAGTGGTGAGTGCTACCATGACGGGGGCCAAGGAAGTCGCATCGATTGCCGCCGGAATCACGGAGAAAGTTGTCGATAAAGTGCGACAAAAGACGACCAAGGGCGTCATGCCTGTACGACCGGCGGGATTGCCGCCAATGGCTGAATGGGATGCATACCAAGGGGCTTGGACCATCATGGGTCGACCAGTCCAAGTCGCTGCAAGTCCCGAGCCTGAAGTAGAGACTCCCGCGTGGTCAAATCAAACTGAAACGATCCCAACCTTGACTGCGAGACCTCTCGATGATGAGGCGGAGCCACGCCGCAACACACCATTCATTCCCGAATTACCCTAATCGAGGCTAGAGATATGCCCGAACGCTTCGAAATCGAGGAACTCATGGATTCACCACGAATGCGCTTGTTCCGACGATTCGGTGCCCACCTCAGAACAAGGGTCCGAGTCTTGGCTGTGCTATTCATCTTCGGCTTCATCATCGGCTATCCTCTGGCTGGAGGTGCGATCGATTGGTTGATCAATCAATCAACACTGATTCCAGAAGATACAGCAATCATCGTCCTACAACCACTGGAGTTGGTCCTACTCAGACTACAGATGGCTGGATATCTGGGGATTACGTTGGTCGTGATGGCGCTGATTTGGGATGCTGCACGATTGGCGGGTCGTTCAAAGAGACCAGAGAACATGGAACTCCCGCCATTACCAGAGGGAGCACTCTTCCGGGGTTTGATTGCCCTCACAATATCTCTTGGATTGGCTGTGGTAGGACTCATCTATGCGTGGGAGATATTGATTCCATTCTTGCTTGAATACCTACAACAGGATGCGGCGGCCGCAGGTCTTGAGGCGACATGGCATCTGCAGGCGTGGATTGGATTCATCCTGTCACTCGGACTGGGAAGCGCTCTAGCCTTCCAAGTTCCGTTGATTGTTCTCATCTTGTTGAGGGGGAATTTGGTTGAACGGATTATGCTCACCCGTTATCGCCGACATCTCTGGTTCACCAGCATCGTTGTGGGTGCGATGCTGTCACCACCTGACCCGCTTTCTCTAGCCCTCATCGCTGCACCGATGATTGTTCTGTTTGAGGTTGCATTGGTATTGGATGTCATCATTCCGCGTCGTCAGTGAGGCCGCGGTTACGAGCATCTTCTGCATTGGCCACTGCAATGCCATCTTCAACATCGACCCAGTGCATCATTACAGTTCCAGATAAAATGAGTAAACCGATGCTTAGAATCGCAACCCGGTCGTCGAATAGAATGGCCAAAGTACCATACAAAAATGGGCCAATAAAGGCAGCAACCTTTCCGAAGAATCCGAAGAATCCGAAGAACTCTGCACTGCGAGTTTCAGGTACCATCTGCCCAAACAAACTCCGGGAAAGGCCCTGAGAACCACCCATGATTGAACCGAACAGGACTCCGAGAATCAGGAATTGAATGGTGACCGAAATCCCCAACGGTTGCCATACAAGATCCCGAGCTCCTTCTGCGATGAAGTCTAGGGGGCCATCGCCCAAGTTTGTGGGATGGTCAATGCCTGAAAATGCTAATGTGCGCCACTCGTCTTTGCCATCCACACTCATGCTGAAGCGAGAATCTTCGATTACAGCTATCAAACTCAGCAAATCTGAGCCATTCTGCATCGATAGTGTGACGGTTGTGGGGCCATCATCCGTTACATCCCATTCAAGCACAACCGCTTCGTCAATTTTTTCATTCTGTGTGACTGGTAACAAATCTCTGAATTCATGTGCCCATTCCTGTTCCTCGTGATCAGGGTCTTGAGCCAGGTCCCCAAGGTCGGCCCGGGTTGTGACAGTCCAAACCTCATCATCGTCGTCCCAGGTGTATTGTAAATCGTAATCTTCGTGATTCTCCGGCATCAATGGTGCGAATGTAAGCGCAAGAACACCCACTGTGGTGGCGATAATTAGCGAGAGATGCAAGGCCTTCTTGGTCGAATATTTCTCTGCAATTTTTGTGAATCCGATGGCGCAAGGAGCCGCAACGAATTGGATGACAAGAATCGTCATGATGAGCTCGGTTGTCGTTAATCCCAATACGCCCGGACCAAAAATTCCAGCGATTGCAGTGATTGTGTTGATTCCATCGATGTATAGGAAATAAGCCAACATAAAGAAAAACAGTGTGCGGAAATCCTTCCTCTTCGATAGTGTCGATTTGACTTCTTTGAATGCAAAAATTGTTGTTGCTTTGAAACTCATCTTTTCCATTTCTTTCTCGATAGGGGGTTCTGGGACCCACTTGAACGTCAATAGGGAAAATCCGAACCACCAAATGCCGGATGAAGCCATACAGAATGGGATGACCCAATCAGCATCCACACCCATCACAAGGCCGAGGTGAGCAACCAACAGAAGGCCACCACCAAAGTATCCGTATGCGAAGGCTTTGTTGGAAATTTCGTCCATCTCATCATTGTCTCCAAGATGGGGTAACAAGGCATTGTAGAATACCCCTGCACCGTTGAGACCAATATTTGCAAACACGAACATGACCATCAACCAAGCCCACTTCATGCTGATCGGAATCATATCTGTTCCAGCCAAAGCCAGAAGGAAAGTGGAGCCTGCACCAACGTAAGTCAGAATTCGGAGCCACCACATTTTGATTTGACGACGGTCGGCAATCACGCCCAACGATGGGCTGACAAAGGCAACCATCAATGTGCCCAAGGCAACCGAATAGGACCACATCGCCGAACCTGATAGCTCAATATTGGCTACTGTTGTTGTCAACCCATTCGCTTCAAGGAAGAGATAGGCAAACCAAGGAGGGAGAATCGCTGCTGTGACACTGGTTTCAAACGCGGATTTCCCCCAATCATACATGCAATATCCGTGAACTGCATTGTCCTTGTCACCTGACATGGGTGGAAACCGAGGAGGGCGGTGTTTAGGCTTGATGCAGGGTGACGCTTGAATACGGGCAACGAATCCAACGGTCGATGACAGGGGATTGGGTCAAACCCATCGAGAATTCAATCGAGGGGATTCGGCATGGGATGCTCCATTTTGATGGCGTCGAATTCGACTTGAGATTGACCAATGATGGGGAATTGGTCCTGTTCCATGACAATCACCTCTCCAAAGCGCAAGTCACGCAGATCGGTGGCTCAAAATGGACAGAGGACCACTCATCAGATGAATTGGCAGAATTGGGTATTCCATTGTTCAGTGAATTACTATCAGACGATATATTCACCAATGCCTGGAGAGAACACGCAAAGGTCGCCTGTGTCGAATTGAAGATGCCGCATCCAAATTCGAAGATTGCAGGGTCCGTCAATCCTCGCAAGAGGGAAAAGCACGCCAGAGGGATGGCGAGACTTGCGAATTCCATGCTCAATGAGGTTGGTTTGGAACACTCGAATGTTGTGATCTTCTCGTTCAAACGAAGGTTCCGTCACGCGTGCGCGCGCGCGAACGTCAACTGGCCAGTCGCTCAACTTCAACCAGCTATCCCAGAGATTGGTGGCCGCAGGATGAAGCGATTCCTAGCCATTCCATCCTTCATGTGGCTCTCTCTCGCCTTCCATCTGAAGCACCAACAGGCAGTGGGCGCACCATTACTGCCATGTGGTCTGGAATATGTGCATGGATTCACCCGGCATTTCACATTGGGGCGGACCTTCGGATTGACTGGATACACAAGTCGGCGTCTCAACCGATTGCGGAAGGGATACCAACTCTACGTCTGGCCAACACCAATCGAGGTTGAGGATACGATGCACAAGTTGGGCCTCACTGGACTGACAGATGATGCATCGCCACAGAGAGTGTCGTATCCCGATGAGGGGGCGCGCTGGACCCGATGGGCAAGCCAGCCGTTGGATCCTGAGCGAGAAGCATTGCTCAGAGAATCGGCACCCGAGAATCATGCGGCACTTGTCGAGGAGGCAGCACGTGAAGTCACACCATGGCATGAATTGACCAATATCGAACGAAGAGGATTTCTCTCTCTATGGCGAAAGCGGTGGAACTGGGAACGGGATATCGACGAATTGGCTGGGGATGCAAGTTCAAACACGATGCCATGGGAAGCCTGTCGTCTTGTTGGCCACCGCGGATGCGGGAAGGATTTCAAGTAATCAATCGAGTCGACGAATGGTTGGATCTGCCGCGTAATATTTCGGACGGTAGATGGGCGTACCACGGCCACCACGCGCATTTCTCTCATCGAGAATTTGAGCAGCGATTCCGGCAACTCGGGCCCAGCCGAAGAAGGTCGTGTAGTAATCCGGCTTGTGGAATCCAACCGCATTCAGAAGTGTCCCCGATGCGATGTCAACGTTGGCGTTGGGGTTGCTGATTTTCGGGTTCTCTTTGAGCACCCGGGGTGCGACGACTCGCAATGCCTTGACCGTCAGGAAGTTCGGGTCATCTGGACAGATTTCCTCGCCTAGTTTGAACTGTGCTGCAGCGCGCGGGTCCTCAGCACGCAAGACAGCGTGACCAAAGCCATAGATTGGACGTCGGGCCGCCAATTCCTTGCGGACGAAGGCTTCCACCTCAGCCTCATCCGAGGTGCCGATTCGCTGGACGAATTCAAGGCAGGACTGGTTGGCCCGACCATGCAGTGGGCCAGACAATGCATTCATTGCGCTCGAAATAGAGGCATACAGGCTGGCCCAGCCACTGGCTACGGCTTTCCCAGTAAATGTGGAGAGGTTGCCGCCACCGTGATCCATGTGCAGAACGAGGAAGACCCGGAGGGTCCGTGTCATCCGATTGGCGTCGACGCCATCCATGCCGAGAAGATGGACGAAATTCTCGACCATCCCTCGAGACGGTTCACTGCCGACCTCAGGCAGACCTCGACCGCCGCGGAGACGGAAGATGGTCGCCATCAGTTCAGGCATTCTGGAGATGAGATTCAAGCCATCAGCACGGATATCTCCAGTCGTTTCAGCAACGCCTAGAGCTTGGATTCCAATGCTCAACCAATCCATTGGATGACCAGATCCAGGTGTCAATGATTCAAGGACACGGAGAGCGCCAGTCGGTAGTCGCTCGGCCCGCTGAGCCAATTCATGACGGAAATCCTGAGATTCCTGACGATTCGGTAGGCGCTTCTCGAACAACAGGAAGATGACATCTTCTGGATCCATCTCTGCGAGATCTCCAACCGGATAGCCGCAGTAGTGGACGCCTTTCTTGGGGTCGACAAATGAAGTGCGACAAGTTCCGACTGGAATTCCACGAAGACCTGTGTTGAGGTGGGCTTCAGTGACCTCAAAGAGGACCTCCTTGCCGTTCTCTTCAGTCATACTGACTCCTCGGCCCTCGCGAACGGAGGGTTCGGTATAAGGGGGTAGGTTGGGTGTATAACACCCAGAATATCGAAAACAGGGTGATGAGTCCGAACACCATGGTCAAGCGGGCTCCATGGTATTCTCACGGCGTTCGGTTTGAATGCCAACCCGATTGTGGAAAATGCTGTGATCAACCTGGGGGAGTGGTCTTTCTGGCACCTCATGATGCAGAACGGTTGGCTGCGCATCACGACATGCCGGTCCAAGATTGGTTAGACCGGGACTGTCGAAGAAGTCACAATGGGCGATATGTGCTGCGTTCACGTCCCGGAAATGATGTCTGCATCTACCTCAATGAGGACAAAACCTGTAGCGTTTACGAATCCAAGCCAGATCAGTGTTCAGCATTCCCGTGGTGGAACGAAAACATGGTTTCAAATCGGGCATGGCACAAGACGGTGCAATTGTGTCCGGGTCTGCGGCAACCTGATGCGAACGTGATTCCATTGCCAGTGATTCAACAGCATTTGGACTAGGACAGGGTCGCCGAGAAAGGGTTCCGGACATGGGGTTAGAGGGATTAGGCTCGTTATCCTTGAATACCCCCGTGATAATTGGTTGATTGAGAGATATGCAGAACGGACCCAAGTTCACCTTGATTGGATCGGGAATTGTCGTCATAATTGCAATCGTGGTCGCGATTGTTGGTTTGGTGGACATCGAAGAGATTGATGTTGAAGCGAAGGCGTCCTTCAAAGGGACTGAAGGGTCCATTGAAGTCGTCGATGGTGGGGCGTACACCGTTTTTGTCAATGATGAATTCACCTGTCAAGAGACGACAATATCCGTGAACGATGGAACTTACGAATACTTTGAATCAGACTGTGACTCTGATTTTGATGAAGAAGGGTGGAGATCAATAGGAGTATTTTACTCGGATGTAAATGGAGAATTGGATGTTCAATCTAATCATGAAATTCTGATTATCGACGACATCGTATATCTCGAAGAAGGTGGCGCTGAGTTCTTTGGCGGTTGTTGCTTTGTTTGTTTAGGATTGATGGGGCTCATCGTTGGAGCCATTTGGGCTTATTCCAGCAAGCCTGCACCTCAAATGGTGGTCATGCCTCAACAGCAATTCACCGGGGCACAATTCCAGCCTGTTGTTGGAGAATCATACCAACCTGCAAATCTAATCATCACTCAACAGGAAGAAGAACGCGACGTTTGAGAGGCCATAGAATGGCCATCTGAGGTTCGCTGTAGTCTGGGATGAGAACGGGGCGCTCAGTCGCCTGAATCAATTCACTGGGATCGAATTCTTCGATTGAAGGAGCATATTCGCCCGCACTGAGTTCCTGCAATTTATCCAAATGATTCTCGATGGCCAACATCCGATCTGTGAAAGAGACCAACTCATCAGAGGAAGCGGAATCGACTCGTCGAGAGATGTGATGGATTTCACGATTCAATTCACGCAATTCAAAGCGATGATCATGAATGATGCTCTCCAATCGGTCGAGGGCAGATTCAGTCAGCGCATCGATGTTCTGGCCGACAGGAATCTGGGGGACACCGCTAGATTTCGAACTCATTCCAGAGATTTCCGAGAGATGGCCGCGGAGGGCTTCAGCGGTGAGGGATTCTGCGGCCTCTTGGGAAGAGGGGAGGGAAATTTCGGGAGGGACGTAATCATCGTCTACTTCCAGTCTTTCACTAATGATTTCAGCTCGATGCTCGGCTGGTTCAGGCAACACCGCATCGAGGACTTCAGCAACGATTTGAGCGCCTCGCTCGTCAGTATCCATCGTCTCCTCGACATCACCCTCAGTCAAGGTCGGCTGTTCACCAGAAAGTAAGGTTTGAACATCCGCGGCGCCCATCAGATGCGCACCCGAATCCAAGGCCAGACAGACGGTTTCGAAATCGGCCTTCAAACGACTCCACTGACCTCGACTGCGGCTCACGATAACCTGCAATTGGGGGTCGGTTAGAGAGAGGGTGCGCGTCAGCGTGTTGCGCCTCAACATCAACATCATCGTCGCCTCCGAGGGTGTGCCAAGTTCGACATGGACACCAGAGGTGATGGCCTGACGAAGACGACCGAGGGGTAGAGAATCGGCGGCTAGTTTCCGTGAGGATGTCAAAATCACTTGGGCCCCAATGTCGATGGCCCAACCCACAAGGTTGGCCAGATTGGCAGCTCCAGTCGGACGCATGAGGATTCGATCGGCATCATCGATGAGAAGTGAACTCGCATACAGGAGCAAGTCATCCCAACCATCTGGAAGATACTCAGGGAATGTTTCTGCAGTGATGAGGCGTACATCTCGATCAGGGATTCCATTGTGAAGAGATTCTCCTGTGGCCCACAACAGATGACTCTTGCCCGTCCCGGAAGGACCGTGGATGAGAAGGGGGTTCAAACGTCGACCTGGATAATCGATAACCTCGTTGGCCGCCTGAGTGGCGATTCGATTCGAGGGGCCTTGTTGCCACGTTCCGAAATCCAAGCCGGGTCGTTCGGTCAAATATGGGGGCCAGTAGCCGGCGAATTCCAGTGATGAGGGCGCGGGCCCTGTGTCGGTAATCTGAGGACTACCCAGTTCAGATTCACCCAATGGTTCAGCAGGATTCAAGCCACGGTGCTGGTCGAGAACTTCTCGCCAAATGGGGACGACCGGGTCGCGTGACTCGGGTCCGTCCTGTCCAGCGACCCAACGAGGTGTGCCTGCTGGCAAATCAGATGCTTGAGGATCCAGATTCAAGGGGCTGTCCGCCAATATTCGCCCCCGCATTGCTTCAAGGCGAGCGTGGACCGTCTCAGCATACTCACTACCATCGCCACTGAGAATCGACAATCGCTCCAATGGAGATGGGGCATTCGCGGGCAATTCATGTCGGGCTGCGAATCGCGCCTCTGCCCGAGCCCGCTCACGGACCGAGATGTGGTCTAGCAAGGTACTCTTCCCCTCAAGTTCACCTTCTCGGGCTGATTCCCCTAGGAAGCGCCGGCTTCGTTCCATAGCGTCACGAAGTGGGGTGCGGATGATGCTCATTTCTCAGCCTCCTTCAATGCCACTAGGGCTCCATCAGGATCGATGTCGAACATGTCGACAATCGACTGAACTTCAACGCCCCGTGCTTCTAACTTCCGGAGTCTTTCCCAAATGGTAACTTCAGCACCTCCACTGCCTGAAAATGCTTGTTGCATGGCTCGAATCGATTCTTTTTCCATCTCAGCCAATCGTCCAGTCAGGTGCTGTGTCCTCTGAGAACGGCTGCTCGCCTCTCTGGCTGCAGCATTCGATGTCAGAGGTGGGCTTGAGTCGGAAATGTCACCGCCAGCAGCGGCACGACTGGCAGCACCCATGCCAATCACACGGAGATCGGGTTCCGTTTCGTAATGGATTCCAGGTTCAATGGTTCGAGCCTGACTTGCTGCGAAATCCAGTTTATCTCTGGCTGAGATTAATTCACCCTGAATTTCGACCTTGGCTTCCACTTCTCGAGCACGCGAGGCAGCCAAGTCCATTCCTTCTTTCTCAAATCGCTGTGAATCCTCAGTCACGATATCACCGACATCCGTTGGATTCAGATGAACAAGCCCATCTTTGACAGATCCAGTGCGGCGGACCTTTCGGGCGACATTTCCGCGATGATTGACGGTAGGAGATTGGGGTGTACGAGGCAGTGTAATGACTGGTGTGGGTTCGGATTCGACAACGGCTTCAGGTTCGGGAAGAGGTGGCTGGACCGTTTCGATTGGAGTCGGAGGAAGAGGGGGGTCGCCATCACGATTGGGCGACGGGGTTGTTGCCCAATCGGGCAGGTCTTCTTCGTCAACCGGTAATGAGGTGGCTTCAGCCACATCTTGGATTTCAGATTGACGTTCCTCACGCCAAGCATCGACGACTCCACTGATGGACCAAAGATTGTCAGACCCAGAGATTTCTGAATCGGATGGAGTTTCCAACGTCTCGACAATCGGGTCTGGAATTTCAATCGCGGACCAATCATCTGAACAGAAGGGGTGGCCCTCCAATCGTGCTGGACGTTCGGCCCATTGACTCACTCGAACATTGTCCAGACAATCGACTTCTCGCAATAGGATGGCGCGTTGACGTGGTGTGAAAACATCGAGATCGACCGGGAGCAAAAGGAGATGGTCAGCCGAAGTGATGGAATCGACTAGGGATCGAAGCAATTCAAGCGACCTGTCAAAGCCGTGTAATCCCGTCAAGAATTCGAGGCCATCAAGAAGGATACAGGCACGATTTGCACCGAAGAGGAAACCGTCGATTTGTCGGCGAACTTCTTCCAAGGTCGTGTTGCAGATATTGTCACCTTCACCTTTCTCGGACAACCATTGGGTGACCGACATCGGTAGGCCGACCTCGTCCTCAAGACGTGGACCGGGTACCCGTGAAATGACAAGGAGGGGGTGGCCAATTCGACCGAGGTGGGCCGCCATCAACATCACCTCGCCCGGTGTCTGGGCATCGATGAGCGCGACCATCCCTGGCAATAATTCGGATCCAGGATGGAAAGGAAGAGGTGGGAGTTCGGTCAATGGTTCATCGTCGTCGTCATCGCTATCTGGAATCCAATCATCCAGACGCTTCCATTGTCGACGCCTCCGTTGACGGCGGTGCCACCAGGCTTCAGCTTCGAAATCTTCACCCCAAGGGAGTGCCTCACCCTCTTCTAGGTGCAAAAGAGCGAGTGGGTGAAGGCTCTCGATAATGTCGAGGTCGATACCTTGGTGTCGCGTCAACCGACTACCCTCCAGAGAAGCGGCCTCCTGAAGAGCACCGAGTGCTGAGTGACCGGAAAGCACGGATCCCTCTGAATCCTCGTAGAGGACCATTGATGGGCGACCATCGCGAACTGAGATTTGACCAACAGATCCGCCAAGTGCTCCGGCTTCACAGCGGATATAACCCGATTCAGAGCGCTTCTGCATATCGACGAGAAGAAGTTCGAGAACACCGACGCCACCGCGCCGAGTTTCACTCACTTCACCCCTTGGTAGTTCAACCATTCACTCACCGACGCTACGCGTCGCCTCTAACGCCTCTTGAATCAACCGCCCCCTTCGGGGGGCGGAATGGGGTTTACAGCATGCACAGGAAAACGCCGAGAGGTTGATGCAGAGTGAATGTCTGGAGGGGATTGAGGCGTGAGTATGGAACTGTCAGAGCAGCAATCACAGTGGCTACAAGATGGAATGGACAATTTCAACACAAATCGATTCTGGCATGCTCACGAAGATTGGGAGGAACTCTGGAAGTCACTGAAGCCGAATTCAAGTCAGGAGTTGATCGATGGAGTCCAGGGTATCATTCAAATCGCTGCGATGCTCCTGAATCATCAGCGTCGCAAGGCCCGTGGAGTCACCAATCTGTGGACCAAGGCGAGCGCTAAATTGGAACCTGTAATGGATGGACTGTTCGGTATCGATATCGAAAGATTGTATGTTGACAGTGAACCGTTCCATAGAGATGTGGAGCAGTTTTCGCTCGATGCGTCAACAGTTCGCATCCAACGGCAATCTTGAGATGGGTAACTCACTGCGGTGAGCATGGTCGAAGCGCCGGATGATGCGAGGTTGCTCTCCGATACCGAAATGGGCGATTCATGGGTGAATGCCTCAGAAGGGTGGAGGCGAGGGGGCAGTTACTGTTTGCTCATCTCCATAGGCATCCTCTCAATCACTTGGTTGACTCCCAGCATAGAGGGAGGTTCCGCTGTTTTGGCCATTATCGTCATCGTGTTGTTATCGATTGGTTGGAACTCAACGCAAATCACCAAGGCAAGAAAGGAATTGGAGGTCATCGCTATCTCACCAGGCCACCCTTGGCACGATTCTGACAGTTTGGCTGGTACGACTGTTTTCGTCCTTGGAGGTGATTCGCAGTGGGTCGGTCTAGAGCCTGAAACGCGATTGATGGTGACCAAAGATCCTCTCTTGAATCGTAGCCAACTAAGAAACGGTGGTCCTGATGGTGATGTGGTTGTCCATTGGAATGGAGAGGCCGATGAACGAATCATTTCACTCATCAACATGGCTCAGGCTTTGGCCAATGCCCAAGATCGAGATGAAGGTGAGGAAGATGACATTGAGGCCGCACGCGAACGTGAGGAGACTGGAGAAAGTCTACTTGAGCGGGAATGGATGGATACCGAAGAGGGTTCGGTGGATTATGAGCCGGGCGCTATTCTTCGCGCGTTCAAGCGTTCCAAGGATACCGAAGAAGACCCCTAAGACAATATGCGGTCATCAGGGCAAAGCCCTGTATGAGTTGGCGAGAGAAGGTTGAGGACCTTCCGCCAGAGCAACGGTCCTTGGTTGAAGGCGGAAGCCTGTCACAGCGTTTCTCAAAAAAACCGCTGAGCATGACCCATCCAGCATTTATTGGTGGATTCTACGGCCTGCTCGCCGCTCTGTCTCTACTGTTGCCGTTCGCATATGAGAAAGGAGTGAGTCAGGATACGATGCGAGATTGGGCATTTCTTGGCGTTCTGTTGATGCTGATTAGCGCCATTACCGGCCATTTCTCCCTAATCATCGCACAAATCCTTCGCAGACCTCCGGTCTCTTTGCGCAGACCACTGGTATATCCGATGCCTTTCATCGGACTGACGATTCTCAGTGTGATTCTAGTGACCGATTTGCCTGCAGAAATGTCTGATTCCACAGAAATGTGGGCGCGGTACATCGGTTGGATGTTACTGCTTGCTCCGGGACCCGGCTATGTTCACCTCTCTTGGGCACCACGCTGGAGATTGCTCTGTCGACTTGAGGAAGGGTTGGATCCCTTCGAAGGTGAGGCTGTCCCTTCGCCAGAAATGGATGGAGATGGGACAAATGGCGATTCAGACATGGAGATGGCCATTGAGGACATCGAAGAGGACC
>JAKUOE010000119.1:1838-4548 GCA_022449845.1 Candidatus Thalassarchaeum sp. | reverse complement strand
CTCATTTCAATTCCAGATCGCTGGGGCGTTTCCACCTCCCCTGTCCACCATTTCTTCAAACCCAGCCGTGAAGTTTCGATCAAAACCATCATCTCTCACGTCGTTCAATTGGCTCGAGAAACAGGCGCCTCAATCAAAGAGGGTATGGTCGAGCGAATGGTCCGCCATCTACCTGAATCTACTGTCCGCCGCCTTGGAATCTTCAGCCATGGAACAGAATCTGTTCATGTTCATCGTGATGAACCGGTATTCGATGGTCAGTTTAGCAACCAGTGTTACCAGGCCGCCGTCGAAGAGGCGTTCCGAGATTTCCGCGCCAAGGCTGAGGTCGATGGCCGCTGGAATCCAGAGGATGACCTGATCCTGACTGAAGATTGGGCTCGAATCATCATGCACTTGCCCTACGCGTTCCAAGCCAAGCGAATGTTCCCCGCAGTCTTTGCGTATGAGCGCAGAGACAGCCCATCTTGGGCCGATGTCGAATCGGAAATTGGCCAGAGGCCGAACCTTGCGGATTTCGATGATACGCCTGATGGCCAAATAGAATTCCAGCGTGAACTCGACGCCTATCGCCGCCGCATCTCAAAGACCACTGCATATCGGGAATTTCATTCAGAGCGAATCGAAAAAGGACAGAGAGCAAGTTCACTCATTGGAAATCAGTATACTGGTTCCATCTTCTTGGCTCTAATGTCCACCTTTGAGTCTGATTACGAAGCCGATTGTACGCTGGAGGGGAAACTGTTTGGAATGTGTGGCTATGGTTCAGGCGCCAAGGCCAAAGTGTTCGAAGGCCTTGTCAGCAATCGCTGGCGCGAGATTGTCGCCGGTTGGAATCTGTTTGAGCGTATGGCTGGACGCATGGCCATCGATCAAATCACTTACGAGAAATTGCACAAGGGTATTCACGATGGGAGCGTCCTCACCCCACGGGGAGAGTTCGCTCTGGTCGAAGTCGGTGAGGAAGGTGTTCTTGAGGGTGCAAGGACCTATGCCTGGGTCGACTAAACCTCGGATTACCCCTGCGAATCGTTCATAGAGGACTTTCGGTGCGGCATCACCGTAGGTGATGAATAGTGACAGACATAGCGGTATTGTTGAAGCAGGTCCCTGATTCGAATGCGAAGATTGTTGTCAATGGTGGACGCGTCGATGAAGGCGCCGTAAACAAGTGGTCGATGAGCCCTTACGATGAATATGCCCTCGAGGCAGCCCTCGCTCAAGGTGGCTCGATTACCGCCATCACCTGCGGCCCAGATCGTTCGAAGAAAATGCTGACAGATGCTGCAGCCGTTGGTGCGACAGACCTCATGCACATCGTGGTGGATGACTTGACGACCCTCGACTCCAATCAAGTCTCTTCGATTCTTGCAGCAGCCGTTGAGAAGACTGGCGCAACCGTCGTCTTCTGCGGAAAACAAGCTGCTGACACAAATGCGGGCTCAATCGGACCCAGTGTGGCTGAGAAACTGTCTGCTGCCTGCGTCACCATGGTCAGTGAACTGTCTGGTGACTCGTCCGGCTTCCTCGCTCTTCGTCCAAGTTCCGATGGTATGGAGCGCGTGGCCATTTCGTCTCCGTGTGTTCTCGCATTCGACAAGATGGGTACTGAACTGCGTCGCCCGAACGTGAAAGGAATTATGATGGCCAAGAAGAAGACAATTGAAACCCTGTCTGTCGATGACCTCGGCATCGACCTTGGTTCCGCTTCAGTGACACTGGATCACCAGTCTCCACCCGCTGAAAAACCAGCGGGCCAGAAATTTGAGGGTGCTGACAGCGTTCCGACTGTTGTCAGTAAATTACGTGAAGAAGCCAAGGTGATTTGAGGGGGAATGAAGATGGTTACAGTCATTGCAGAAATTTCAGGAAACAGCCTACATCCAGTCACCGCTCAGTTGGTGGCTGCTGCCGGTGGGGGCGCCACCGTTCTTTGCCCGGGAGGCATTGGTACGTCTGAGGCGGCTGCCTTGTCCGGTGTGGACAAGGTCATCGCAGTGGAAGGTGATTGCTTCTCCTCATTCGATGGAGGCGCATGGGCAACCGCACTTGGTTCGGTTGCAGAAGGCCGAATTATCGCTGCAGCAACTGCCAATGGAAGAGAAATTGCAGCTCGAATGGGAGCATCCAAGGGCATTGCAGTGGTTCAGGATGTCACCAGCATTTCCGGCAATTCAATCTCTCGTCCCATCTATTCAGGGAAGGCTGTGGAATCTCTGACCGTGTCAGATGATACGATTCTCACCATCCGTCCAAACACATTTGCTGCTGTGGATGGTGGTGGAAGTGCTGCAGTCAGTACCGTGAACCAAAGTGCAGACGTAGCCACTTCAGTGAAGGAAGCGATTGCGAAGGCCAGCGAGCGGTTGGATGTGGCTGACGCAGACATCATCATCTCTGGAGGTCGAGGAATGGGCAACACCGAGAACTTCAGTCACTTAGAGGCAATTGCCGATCAGTTGGGTGCAGCAGTGGGTGCATCTCGTGCGGTCGTTGACGAGTGGGGTCTACCTCATAGCATGCAAGTTGGTCAGACGGGCAAGACAGTCAACCCGAGTCTGTACATCGCCGTTGGAATTTCCGGCGCCGGCAGCTGCTTCGCCCCTCGACCGGCGATGTCTTCCCAGGTCGGCACCGCCCCAATGGAAAACTGCGAAGCAATCGACGCCAGATTCCGTTGCGTGAGCGGATCGATCAGGAATGCCGCCAC
>JAKUOE010000119.1:0-1828 GCA_022449845.1 Candidatus Thalassarchaeum sp. | reverse complement strand
GCAAGACACTCAACCCGAGCCTGTACATCGCTGTCGGAATTTCCGGTGCAATTCAACACCTTGCTGGAATGCGCTCATCCAAGTATATCGTCGCCATCAACAAGGACGCCGATGCGCCAATCTTCGGTGTAGCGGATTACGGCATCGTCGCCACCTGGGAAGAAGCCCTTCCTGCCTTGGCCGATGCCCTCTCAAATCTCTGAGTTGATCACGTGAGCGACCCCATCGTGGTCGAGCCAACCGCGACACAAGATTCATCCATCATCTGGATGCATGGACTCGCGCCCATGATTTCGTCGATATGCCACGCCTCATCTCTCGCCCCGGGACGAGGTGGATTTTCCCGAATGCTCCGGTTCGTCCTGTGACACTCAATAATGGGTGGAGAATGCCCTCATGGTTCGACATCCGTTTCTTGGGTGGCGGTAGCGGAGTCAGTGGACGCGAATGCCCAGATGAAGCACAGGAATCCGCTGAGTTAATCGTCGCACTCATGGAGGCTGAGCATGCCCGCGGTATTCCTTACAATCGGATGATTCTGGTTGGATTTAGTCAGGGAGGTGCCATGTCACTGTATACCGGTTGCCGATTCCCTGAGACAATCGCCGGGATGGTCTGTATGTCAGGTTACCTGATTTTCCCCGAAGTACACATGGAGGCCTGCGCGGAATCCAATCGTCAAACCCCCATTCTCATCTGTCATTGGACTCGAGATGACATGGTCCCGCTTGCCTCCGGGGAGCGCACAGTGGAATATCTACGCGAGAATGGCTGGCCGGTCGAATTTGAGCAATATCCGATGTTCCATGAAGTCTGCATGCCCGAAATCGCTCGGGTTGGTGATTTCTTCGCCGAGATTCTCGATTAATCATCGAGCAGATCGTATGTATCTTCCCGGACTTCACCCTGCACCTGTACAGTCACAGTATCTGTGCTGCTCTCTCGTGCGGAATCGCTAACGGTCAGCGTGAAGGTATGGTTGCCGACTGGCAATCGAACATTGACCATGGGTGTGTCTCCAATCTGCTTCGAATGCCCATCCCTCCAAATCCACTGTTCAATGCCTTGGCTTCCGGGTGAAGTGGCCGACCCGTCGAGAAGGACGATGGCCGTGCCATCTTGATTCGCATTGACCTCGATGTCATTGCCGGCATCCGCAGTTGGAGGGACATGGGAGCCGATAGCTTCGTCCGAAAGCCCCGCCAGCAAATCGGTCTCTTCCTCGTCGAATTGAGCCAATTGTTCGATTTCATCATCGAGCATGGCGAAGAGTTCCGAATCATCAATTGAAGCAGAGCCCTCACTGAGTTGCGCTTGCTCCTCTTCAGTCAGCAGTGAAGCCACCGATTCTCCATCATCTGCATACAGGTCATCATCGGGGGCGGCAGTCGGTGCACTGAGTTCCGCGCCATCACCGAAATCTCTCAAATCTTCATCGATCTCAGCGTCGTTCGACAATGCGTAGGGAGTGGCGTCTGGATCAATCCAAAGAATTCGATTTTCTCTAGTGTAGTCGTTCTGATTGTCTCCGCTCAATGCAATTCGCGTCCCATCTTGATTCGTAACGATGGATTGGACAAGACCAGTGTGTTCACATCTCCAGACCTCTTCCCCATCATTTCCAATTCGGTGAAGATAGAACCAAGACGCAACCAGCAAATCTTCACCATGTCTGCGAATGTCGTTGATTGTGTACATTGATTTCCAAATTGTCGTCGCAGACAAGTCATCATCCAATTTCAGGACCGACCCGTCAAATTGTCCCGAAACTGCACCGATTCCATCGGGAATCAGGCAGACACTCCGTGACTGAATTTCTTCAGAATGC
>JAKUOE010000118.1 GCA_022449845.1 Candidatus Thalassarchaeum sp. | reverse complement strand
CTTGAAGGATTGGACTCATTCAATCTCGACGAGTCAATGCCGCAGCACCCAAAGCAATGAGGCCGAGTGGTGCCAAGAAGCCCGGCAATAATCCTTCATCGGATTCTGGTTCGGGTTCGTCAATAGGGGGCGTTTGTTTCCACTCATGAATGACCACCAAGGATAGATCATCTCCATCATAAGCGGCAGGAAGCGTAATCTCTTGCTCGCCACCCCATTCTCTTCCATCATCTTGTAATGTTGCATCGAGGTCAATTACAGCTCGCACAATGTCATCATAGTGCTCCAAACCATTGCCGCCATCTGGAAAATAACTTGAATTCTCAACAATCATCAAGCGATGCACCCACGACATTCGGTCGGGTTCATCAGGGTGAATATCCATTTTCCATGTGAGTACCCCAGTACTGTTATCCCCCGTCCATGTGAAATCGGATTCCAAACCCCAAGACCTGTACTCGTGCTTGTCTGCAAACATCCCTGCATAATCAGATTCCAGAGATTCACCTTGTGGTGCGCTTCCGGCCACAAATCGGTGTCCATCGAAAACAACGGTTGGTGCTGCTCTCTCCAATCCACTAGCTTCCTCGGCACTGGTTTCACCATACAAATCAATCCAGCGCTCATCTCCTGCTTGTGTTCCAAATGGATCCTCAGATTCTCCTATGAACCTGTGATGAACAAGGACGGTTGCCGATTCATTTTCGAGAGCATCCATCAGGGCGTGTTCGGAATAGACGCAGTTTTGACACCATGTCGCAGTGTAAACTTCGACAACCTGTACCTCAGTCATATCTCCTCCAACAGATACGGTTGTTGAATTGTTGGAAAAATCCGTCAAATCAATCATGAATCCTCCCAGAACACCTTGATTTGGAATCATGACTGTTACCCCAGCTTGGACAGGAGCAGGTAGGAGAAGGATTGCGAACAAGAAGATGGTCAGGGACTTACGCATGGACGGGCTACGCCCGTCTCCTCTCTAAATCATGCGGCTCATAGTGCGCCGAACGCAGCGATGGTGCGATCGATGTCCTCATCGGTGATGTGCAGGTGGATGACAGCGCGGACGGCTGTGGGGCCAACATCGAGGACATCGACTCCGTGTTCTGCTAAGCCGGCCATGATTTGTTGCGCACCCAACTCGCCATCGATGTAGACCATGTTGGTCTGTACACTGTCCAAATCAACTGTGAATCCCTCCATGGCGTTCACCGCTTCGGCCAATCGACGAGCACGGGCGTGATCATCCGCCAAGCGCTGAACATGGTTCTCTAAAGCATACAATCCACCGGCGGCGATGATGCCGGCTTGACGCATTCCACCGCCGAACATCTTGCGCCATCGATGGGCCCGTTCTATGAAATCAGAAGAGCCGACGAGACCGCTACCGACCGGTGCACCCAAACCCTTGGACAAACAGATGGAAATGGAATCGTAATCACGGACCATTCGAGCCGCATCAGTGCCTGTAGCGATGACAGCGTTGAACAGGCGTGCACCATCGAGGTGGGCAGCGCACCCATTGTCGTGTGCAATCTTTGCAATGGCATCCAGTGTCTCTTGTGGATAGCAAGTTCCACCTCCTCTGTTTGAGGTATTTTCGACACAAACGAGTGTCCCGTCTGGATAGTGCCCAAGGCTCCCTTCTGTTTTTCGAATCGCCTTCGCGACATCGTCTGGATTCATGATGCCTCGAACGGCATCAACCAAAGCGACTGAGCAGCCGGAAAGTGTAGCATATCCTCCACCTTCATACTGGTACACATGAGAAGTCGTCTCAGTGATGATTTCGTCACCAGGAGATGTGTGAGTCCGAATCGCGACCGCATTGGACATGGTGCCGCTGGCTACGAACAGAGCGGCTTCCTTGCCTAGCAATGATGCGAGGTGGTCTTGCAATGCCTGGACCGTGGGGTCGTCTCCCAGGACATCATCACCCACATCAGCAGCTTCCATGGCTGCGCGCATGGCCGCAGTGGGCTGAGTAACCGTGTCACTGCGAAGGTCGACACGGTCGGATGGGTGTTCGCGCATGGTTTCCCGTATACCTCAGACATAAAGCAGTTTCAGGTCACTGAAAATGGCAAGAATGAGGGGGCGAGAACCTCAATAGTCGTGTTATTGTGAGAACATCATGGCAGACCAAAAGGGCACTCAAGTGGAGTCTTTCTTGTCTGACAACTGCCCTCCGATGGGCATCTACGAGACCCTGTACGCATTCAGGGACTCGTTCGGGAGTTTCATGGGCACAGAAGGAACACATCCGTGGTCACAGGGGTTCCCTCTGACGACACCGCTAGAGAAGTTCGGCGGACCCCCACTTCCCGACAGTGTCGATGTGACGTGGGAGGATCGATTCTACCCCAAAGCGTGGGGACACCCTGCGTTGCGTGAAGCGATTGTGGACTATTACAACTCACGATATGGTTCGACAATCACGCCAGAGAATGTCATGATATTCGCCGGAGGGCGTCCTGGAATCTACACCGTGATGGCGTTCCTGAAAGAGCATGTGCAGGTGAGTATTGGAAACATCGAATGGCCCGCTTATCTAGACATCATGGAGCAGACCAATACCACCTATCACATCGTTCCTTTCACCAAAGAGAACAACTTCCATCCAAGCAACGAATCCTACTATGATCGTACAGGACTTGACGCAGAGACGCGCATCATGCCGGTTATCTCCAATCCTCAGAATCCATCTGGACAAACGCGTTCAGGTGAGGAACTCAGAGAACTCATCGAGATGGCAGAGCAACCAGGGAATGGAATTCTGCTCGACGAGGCGTACGAAATGTTCCACTCTCCATCCGTCAGTGGCATCGAATTCGTTCAAGATCTTGACAATAGCAATGTGTTCATCGCGGGCGCGTGCACGAAGGGACTCCAATCACCAGGCATTCGCATTGGGTGGATGATTGCCAGCAAAACCAACATTGAGACAATGGCCAATTACTCCAGTTTTGGTATGGGAGGCGTGAGTCACCCATCGCAACACTACGCCGTCAAACTCCTTGCGCCCGAGCGCGTCAAGCAAGCCCGCAAAGCCGTCGAACAGCATTACAACTGGCAACGCGAGCGATACGGGAAGGCATTCGAAGAAATGGGTCTTGGTGTTTACACTGGAAACGGTGGGTTCTATCACTGGCTGGAACTACCTGAAGGAATGACCAGTGGTGAGTTGAACAAGCGGCTCTTCAAGCGAGGGGCCGCAATCCTCTGTGCTTCCGATTGCGACATGGCTCGCCCGCACTCAAAGGACCCCAGTTATGTGACGCCATATGAGCGATTCTTCCGCTTCTCTTTCGGGCCGCTATTGCCTGAAACGTTTGAATCAGATATACAACTCTTCCAAGAAGTGTTTGAAGACTATAAACTTGAGATGATGGGGGCGTAGTGATGCACATCTCTGGGAAAATCATGATTCCAATTGGAATCGTATTCATTATTCTTTCAGGAGTCCTGATCGCCACCATCGATTCGGAGAAGCATATACAGAAGTTGGATCAAGATGGTTACTTGATTATCGATTTTTATCAGGATGATCAAGATGGGGAGAAGACAAAAACACTGGGATTCTCATTCTGGATTGAAGGCGAGTATATCGATGCTGATGGCAACGGATTGTGGGATGCTTGTGAGGAATTCAACGCATCCGTGACAGGTCCCCCTGGACATCCAGATGCTGACACGGAAAGGTTCCAACTGATCTGTGATGAGAAAGATGAGGAATGGAATGAACTCGGACTCATCAAAGTCGGGCAAGCGTGCAATTCTGAGGTGAAAAGGAATGAAAATGGTACATTAGAGGTTGATTCTCCGATGGGATGTCCAGATGGAGAATATCGTATTACTGCCAATTCCGACGCGCGGGTCATCGCTGAAGATGAAAAGGTGGGGGCGGAAGTTTTGGCGTTTCTCCTTGCTGGTTGCGGATGCTGTTTAGGCCTGATTACTATACTGCTCGGCATTGGATTTGGATTCTCCATGCAACCCAGTCCATCGGCATTTGCGACGATGGAATTTGCAGGTGGAACGGTGGCCCCCCTCGAGAATGATGGGGGTGGCGTGAATGTCCCTGGAACCGTACCCGGTGCCGTCTTTGGTGCAGGCCCACCGGCTCAAATCACCGACACGCCGGCGAGCGAGGATGATGCTGAAGAAATTCAGTCTGCGGCAGATTCCCTGAAGACACAATTCCTAGCGGGTACTCCCAACAAGGTCGAGGATGCAGGCGAACCTGAGAAAGAGTGATTCAAGCTGCTTCGTAGATGCCGAAGCCAGAGAGCGGCGGCGTGTATACGTGGAGATTAATCAGATTGCCATCCGTGTCGTTGGAGATCCGATGGATGTCCGGCTCTTCGGCCGCGCAAATCTCACCAGGAGCGTAATCACGGACCGCTGAAGGGACTGCGCGTCCGTTGTCATCGGTTTCGTAGATGGTTTCCGTGGATGTGCCTTCGACAATCAGGAATGCACAGTCCGATCCGTCGTGGTCGTGAATCGGTGTGGCCTGACCTGGTCGCCAAGTGATTGCGACCATCTCGTAATGTTCAGTTCTCTTGATGATATTGCGTTGGTAACCCTTGTCTTCCGTGTAAACGAGGTG